>JAFYAC010000069.1 GCA_017540905.1 Kiritimatiellia bacterium
CGGGAGCTTCCGGCGCCGGGGCGGCCGCTTCGGCGGCGGGCTCGGCGGGGGCGGCGGGCTGCTCGGCGGGAGCGGCTTCTTCCGCGGCGGGGGCGGCTTCTTCGGCGGCGGGGGCTTCTTCGGTGGCGCCGCCGTAGTAGAGGCGCTGGATTTCCTTGCGCAGGTACTGCTCGAGCTCGGGCGTGAGCGTCGCCTGGGGCGAGCGCACGGAGCATCCGCGGTCCTGGAGGAGCCCGATGAGCTCCTTGCTGGTGGTGATCAGTTCCTTGGCCAGATCGCAGACTCTCATGCTCACTCCTCCGGTTTGCCGTTGGCCGCCTCGAAGGCGGTGGCGGCCGCGTTGCGCACGGCCAGCGCCGTGCCTTCGTCCCAGCCCGTCGCGTCGGCCAGGTCGCTGGCCTCGGCGGCGAGGATGCCTTCGAGCGAGAGGAAGCCGGACTGGACGAGCCGTTCGGCGTTGTCGCGGCCGATGCCCTTGACGGCGGCCAGCGAGGAGGTCGCCTGTTCGAGCTTCTCCTCGAAGCTGATGTCGCCCTCGTCCTTCTGTACGTCCACCTTCCAGCCGGTGAGGCGGGCGGTGAGGCGCGCGTTCTGGCCCTTCTTGCCGATGGCGAGGGAGAGCTGGTCGGCCTCGACGCGGGCGTGGACGGTGTGGGTGTCCTCGTCCACCTCCATGCGGAGCATCTTGGCGGGGGCCAGGGCGTTGGCGACGTAGATCTTGATGTCGGGGTTCCACTTGACGATGTCGACCTTTTCGCCGGAGAGCTCGCGGACGATGTTCTTCACGCGCTGGCCGCGGAGGCCGACGCAGGCGCCGACGGGGTCCACCTTCTCGTCCTGCGAATAGACGGCGAGCTTGGTGCGGTAGCCGGCCTCGCGGGCGATGCCCTTGATCTGGACCGTGCCGTCCGCGATCTCGGAAACCTCCAGCTCGAAGAGCTTGCGGATGAAGTTCGGATGGCTGCGCGAAAGCACCAGCTGCGCGCCCTGGCCGTTCGCCGTGTCGAGGCTGAGGAGGAGGAAGCGGATGCGGTCGCCGGGCTGGTAGTCCTCGCTGCCGACGCGCTCCTTGTTGGGCATGATGGCTTCGGCGTCGCCGAGGTCGACCACGACGTCGCTGCGCTCGAAGCGGCGGACGGTGCCGGTGACGATGTCGCCGACGTGGTCCTTGTACATGGCGAAGACCTTGTCCTTCTCCGCGACGCGGAGCTTCTGGATGATGGCCTGCTTGGCGGTCTGGGCGGCGATGCGGCCGAAGTTGCGGGGGGTGACCTCGACCTCGAACTTGTCGCCGATCTTGTAGTTCTTGTCGGGGTACTTGGCCTGTGCGACCTCGAGGGAAATCTCCTCCTGGCGGTTGCGGACGAAGTCCACGACCTGGATCGTCGCGAAGGCGCGGATGTCGAGGGTGCGGCGGTCGATGACGACGCGCAGGTCGCGCACGGGGCCGATGCTCTTGCGCCCGGCGACCTGGAGGGCGGACTCCACCAGCTGGATGAGGGTCTCGCGGTCCAGCTTGCGCTCCCGCTCCATGTATTCAAATACGGCCAGCAACTCGTTATTCATCCTGTCAACCTCCAACCCCGCGGACGGGGGAAAGCCAAAACTCGACAACCCGGCGATACGCAAAAGAGTGGGGGCGACCCACTCTTCCCGCACAGCCGGAATTGAACCAACGCCCGGAACCATACCCCATCCCCCCCCAACCCGTCAACCCCCGGAGGGAAAAAAACGGGCGCGCGGGAGGGGAAAGAGACAACCTGGACAACTCGGAACAACCCTTTCAAGGTACGCCGCCCCAACCGGGCGGCGGATGGGAAACGGATGGAAAACATGTTTCCCCATAATCTCCCCTCCAGCGGCGCGGCTGGAAGCCGCACCCCCAAAAAAGCGGATACACTGTTTCTTGAACCGCCCTGGAAACCCATGCCGCGGGAGGCCGGATGTTCATGGGGGCAAGATGGTTGAAAACTGGCGAAAACCGCAGTGTTTTCATTAATCTCAAAAGATAAACCGGATGTGGGGATTCTGGGGACGGTGCCAATGGAGAAAACGTGCAGGAGGATGGGTGCATCGCAATCGCGCGGAGATGCGGAACGGGGTTGCCGACGGCTGGGGTGCTGCAGGCGCGGATGCCGTGGCTTCCGGAACGGGGGACGGCGGGGCGGGAAAAGTTTTGGTTCTTGGGAAATTATAGTGGGCGGGGAGGAGGGCCGAGAGAGCGTGGGGATATTTGGAGAATGGAGAGTGCGCGAGCATTCGCCCCCCTCCGAGAGGGGGGGCCGCCCGTGAGGAAAATGGCTTGTGGATTGCGAGTGCGGAGCGGAAGGAAAGGGTGGCGGGGGGAGTACTGCGGGTGGCCGTGGATGCAGGCTTTCGCATGATCCATCTGCGGAGGGATAGAGTCTTTTGTTGCGGTGTGAAGTCGTGCTTGCCGCGACGGCGGACCGCAGTACTCTCCCCGTCGCGGCCCCTGCCGCTTTCCTTCTTCCATGCATCCGCCTTCCATTCATGGCCGCGCCACCCCCCTCTCGGAGGGGGGAGTGTCCTGTCGCCCTCCTTGTGCCTTGCATTCGTGGGATTCCGGGGGTGGTTCCACTATAATCCCCGAAGAACCAAAGTGTTCCAACCATTGGAAACTTTTTTTCCAATCATTGGAAAACTTTCCGCGGTTCCGGGAAGGGGGGGGGCGTTTGCACGGGAATCCCGGGCGGGCGGGCGGCGCGGGAAAAATGCCGTCGGGGGGCGTTTTGCGCTTGCATGAGGGGGCGGCAAACCGCATTCTCCCCCCCCGTTGTCCGGCCTGCACCCCCGGACGGAAAAGGAGAAGACCCATGACCATGAAGAACAGCTGGAAAATCGGATGCCTCGCGGCGGCCCTGGCGGCCTTCCTGTGCGCGTGCGGCCCCAAGAAGCCCGAACTGCACATCTACACGTGGTCCGACTACATGAAGCCGGAACTCGTCAAGGCGTTCGAGAAGGACCACAACTGCCGCGTGACGATCGACACGTTCGACTCCAACGAGGCGATGTACGCCAAGCTGCGCGCGGGCGCGAGCGGATACGACCTGCTGTTCCCCAGCAGCTACATGGTCAAGCTGCTGTTCGACCAGGACATGCTCCTGCCGCTGGACCACTCCAAGCTGCCGAACCTCGGCAACATCGACCCGCGCTACCTCGCGCTCGCCTTCGACAAGGAGATGCACCACTCGGTGCCCTACACGCTGACCATCACCTCCATCGGCTACCTCGGCTCCCGCGTTTCCGACTTCAAACCCTCGTGGTCGATGTTCGACCGCGCCGACCTCAAGGGCCGCATGACCCTGCTCAACGACCTGCGCGAGACCATCGGGGCCGCCCTCAAGTCCCTGGGCTACAGCGTCAACACCACCGACGAGGCGCAGCTGGAGGAGGCCAAGAACGTCGTGCTGCGCTGGAAGAAGAACATCGCCAAGTTCGAGAACGAGCAGTACAAGAACGGGCTGGCTTCCGGCGAGTTCCTCGTCACCCACGGCTACTCCGGCGACCTCATGCTCGTCAAGGAGGAGAACGATGACATCCAGATCGCGGTGCCCGAGGAAGGGTCCGTGCTGAGCTTCGACGACATGTGCATCCTCAAGACCGCGCCCAATCCGGACCTCGCCCACGCGTTCATCAACTTCGTGCTCGAACCGCAGAACGCGGCGGACCTGACGGAGTTCATCTGGTACCTCTGCCCGAACACGCCCAGCTACGAGCTGCTGAGCGACGAAGTGCGGTCGGACCCGATCCTCTTCCCGCCCGACGAAGTCATCGCCAAGCTGGAGATGCTCGGCGACCTGGGCAAGGACAACGAGAAGTACACCCGCGTCTGGGACGCCATCAAGGCCGGCGAATAAAAGGCCGGACGGCGGCTTTGCACGGGCCGGGCGCGCTGTGGCGCGCCCGGCCTTTTTGCGGGGTGGCGGGCGGGGTACGGACGGGAGGGCGGATGGAGGGGGAAAAGCGGCCCATACGTTTCCCTGCCACGCGGCCGCGACGAAGCGCGGCCCTCCCGGTGCGCCCTCCACGGGGAGGGACGCGCTTCCGCGCGGCCATGTGGTGGGGAAACGCCTTGGGAGGTGCGGCTTTCAGCCGCGCCATGGACTTGGACCTGTGGCGCAGCAGGAAGCCGCACCTCCCAAAAAGCGGGCACACTATTTCTTGCTTCCGCCGGGAGGGCCCGGCTTCGTCCGGGCCGTGTCCGGGGGACACGACGGGAACGATCCTGAATCATTCTTTCAACGCGGCCGCGACGAAGCGCGGCCCTCCCGGTGCGCGCTCCAGAGCTTCCGCGCGGCCATGTGGTGGGGAAACGCCTTGGGAGGTGCGGCTTTCAGCCGCGCCATGGACTTGGATTTGTGGCGCGGCAGGATGCCGCACCTCCCAAAAAGCGGGCACACTATTTCTTGCTTCCGCCGGGAGGGCCCGGCTTCGTCCGGGCCGTGTCCGGGGGACACGATGGGAACGATCCTGAATCATTCTTTCAACGCGGCCGCAACGAAGCGCGGCCCTCCCGGGGCGGCATGGCGCGGCTACGGGTGGGAGGTCTTGTCGTAGGGGTTGGTCCGGGGATTCGCGTTGAATTCGGTCCAGTTGGGGTAGCCGTCTTCGTCGAAGTCGTCGGTCTTGTAGGAGTTGGCGTCTTCGCCTTCGGCCCAAACGGTTTCGGAGGCGCAGCCGGGGTCGCCGGGGGTGACGTTGTGGTCGAGCAGGTATTGCTCGAAGGCGGTCCGGACGGGCAAGGCGTAGGGCAACACCGTCAGCTGGTCGATGCAGACGCGGGCGCTCTTGTTGACGTATTCGGTGCGGATGCGGAGGTGGACGGGCTCCCTGGAGAGGATGTCGAAGGTGGCTTTTTGGAGGGTCGTGGCGCCGGCGGGGTTGACGCGGCCGACTTCCATCCAGTTGCCGGAGGCGAGGTCGGTGGCGATTTCGACGACGATGGGCTGGCAGGGACCGGAGCCCGAGTCGGGGGATTCGGGGTACTCGCCGTAGAGGAAGGAGACGCTGCCGCAACCGTGGTTGGCGTCGAGCATCTTGTCGGCGGAAACCATGTAGGCTTCGTTGTAGCTGCCGAAGACGCAGGCGCGGGAGCCGACCTTCGGCAGGTCGGCCTTGTCGGAGAAGGACAGCTGCTGGATGGACCACGTGCGGCCGTCGACGACCCAGTTGGTGCTGGCGTTGTTCGGGTCCTTGCCGGTCTCGAAGCCGGTCGCCCAGGCGCCCTCCGGGACGTATTCGGTGACGGCCACGGGGAGGCTCGCCGAGGATTCCCCGTGCGAGTTGGTGGCGGTGACGGAGAGGGTGAAGGTCTTGCCCACGTCGGCCGCGGCGGGCTTGAAGGCGAAGGTCATGTTCGCCAGGGAGCGCGTCCCGGCGGGCGTCGGCTCGAAGGTCCACGACTTGATTCCGCCATCCGGCAGCACGCCGATCGCCACGGTCAGGGTGTTGCTGAGGGCGACGGAGACCGCGTCGCTCGGGAAGACGATGGTCGGCGGCAGCTTGGTGCCGATGGCGTTGCCGGCGAGGGTCATGGAGGAGCCGTTGCCGATGCGGAAGGTGCCGGACTTGGAGGAGGCTCCCCATGCGTGGATGCGGACGGTGAAGGTCTTGCCGCTGTCGACCTTGACGCCGGTGCCGGCGGAGAAGTCGGCGCTGAAGGCGTGCCCCTTGTCGTTGCCGTCGAGCGGGACGTCGTAGGTGCCGGCGCTGGTCCACGAGGTGCCGTTGAGCGACCAGCGGACCTCGGCCTTGGCGGGGCCGGTCTTGGTGCTGCGGAAGTTCATCGCCAGCGCGCCGGGGTTCAGGTAGTAGTCGGCGCCCGCCGTGACGGTGAACTGGAAGTAGGCGTTGTCGTTGCGCGAGGCGCTGTTCCAGCCCTGGCCGTTCCAGCCGTTTTTGGAGAGCGTGAGGGAGGTGACGGCGGAGCCGGCGGTGATTTCGCCGACGGTGAGGGCATCCGCGAGTTCGGTGGTGCCGGCGAGGGAGTTGTTCAGCGACCAGGTCGCCAGGGTTTCGGCGCGGACGGCGGCGGCCAGCGCGAGGGCGGCGGCGGCGGCGAAGGAGAGGAGGCGGGGTGCGTTCATGGGAGGCTCCTGGGGTTGTGGACAATTGCGGACATTTGGGGTTTGTGGACAATCATGCCTTTGGGGAAACGGGGCTTGCGCGCGAGAATGGGGCGGCACTCGGTCCGGACTGCGGCTTGCGGCGCGGCAAGATGCCGCACCTCCGGAAGCCGCGCGTCGGTGCTTCCGGAGGTGCGGCTTCCAGCCGCGCCGTGGCGGAAGGGACGCAAACGGAACGCCGAAGGCTTGCGCACGCCGGGCACGGGGGCCTCACTCGTTGAGGTACTTGAACATGATGATGTCCATTTCCTGCGTCAGGTCGTCCGCGGCGCCATCGGGGCTGGTGTCCATCCAGCAGAGGGCGACGGCCCAGCGTTCGCCGGTGATCATGTCGTCGTCCTCGTCCCAGTCGCCGACGGGGTTGACCTTCTCGGGGGCCTCGGTGATGGACTGGGCGACGACGAACACGAGGAAGAGGCTGTCGGACTCGTTGAAGAGGCCCCAGGTGTTGTGGGCGAGCATGACGCGCTCGTTCTTGTTGAGGTCGAAGCCCTTGTAGCGGAGGACGCGGGTCCAGCCGCCGGGGCCGTCCTTGATGAAGGCGCGGCCGTCGGGGTCCTCGGTCTTGACGAGCTCTTCGGAGATGGCCTTTGCGCGCTCGGCGCCGATGACGTCGGCATTGCCGCTCGGGTTGCCCGACATGTTGGGGACCTCGCGGGCGTCGAGGCCGTAGAAGGCGCCGTTGAGGACGGCTTCGTCGCGCGTGTAGGGGTTGATGGTGCCGTTGGTGTAGAAGACGTCGTACTTGTCCATGATCTTCCAGGCATCGTCGTCGCAGACGAGCGTGTTCATGAGGCCGATGCCGTTTTCGGAGAAGATGTCGAGGGTCATCCAGGGCGTGGTGCCGTTGTAGACGGGGATGAAGCCGAGTTCGGCGGGGGACTCCATGTCGCCGTTGCGGCAGTACATGTATTTGCCGGGTTCGTAGCCCATCTTGGCCTTGGCGGCGTTCTTGGCGGCCTCAAGGCAGGAGTTCGCGTCGCCCATGGAGCCGTCGGCGGCGGACCAGCGGCCGGCGAGGTGGTTCAGGCGAGGATCGTCGACTTCCATGTCCGCGCTCGCCGTGGAGATTCCGGCGGAGGGGTTGAGGAGCCTGGGCTCGAGGGCGAACGAGAGGGCATCCTTCGGGGTCGAATCGACCGCCGTCCCGTTGAGCGTCAGCTCCCACGGTTTCTGGAAAATCACGCCGGCGAGCTGGATCATGCGGACGTCGGGAATGGTCCCGTCCTCCTTTTCGAGGCCGTCGATCTTCAGGATGTACTCGAATTTGTCGGGCGATTTGGGCTTCTCCTGGACATCCGAGGCATTGAAGACAATCTCCGCGGGGGTGACGGACTCCTGGGAGAAGGTGGCCGTGTTCACGGGGCCATCCACGGTGGCCACGCGGGCGCGGAGCCAGATGGGTTCGCTGCCGGACTGCGCGGCGCCGCCGGCCATCCCGGGCGGCTTGAGCGTGTAGGACTGGGAGGGCGTGTCCTGCGAGGGGAAGGGGCACCAGAACTCGGGCGCGACGGTGACCTTGAGCTGCCACCGGCCGGTACCGTCGTCCTTTACCAGTTGGACCTGGGTCTGGATTTCGTTGAACATCGGGACGGCCTTCACCGACGGGTAGTCGGTGCCCTTCGGCGTGCCGGAAGAAGAGAAGTAGTCGTCCAGCGCCTTGCGCACGTCGTCCTCGTTGGCGCCCATTTCGGAGACCAGGCGGGAGAAGTAGTGGTTGCCGGTGATGTTCTCCAACGTGCACGGCTTCTTTTCGCCGTAGCCGGAACCGCGGTGCGTCGCGGCGTAGCTGTAGCAGGAAAGGTGGTCCGTGGCGAGGGGGCCGACGGACTTCTCGTCCATGTCGTATTCGGCCCAGCGGTTGGCGCCGGAGTTCTGGCCGTCGTTGTTCTTGCCGTCGGTGAGATGGGTGAGGGCGGCGGGGGTGTCGAAGCCCTGCCACATGGACTGGTAGCGGGCGAGCTTGAGTTGCGGGTCGGTGGCGGTGGACGGGCTGGCGCGGACGCCGTTGAGGAGCATCTTGCGGACGTTGCCGCGGTTGGTCTGGGCGCCGTAGCCGCTGGAAGGGAGGTTGTCGCCGAAGGCGCGGCCGAGGAGGTTGGCGTCGACGCCGCCGGACAGGTTGAAGCAGACGTAGGCGTAGCGGCCGAGGATGCGGGAGCGGTTGTTGGGCTTCTGGCGGACCCAAATCCATTCCATGTCCTTGATGTCGTCGATGTTGACGGGGCTGTCGGAAGAGGTGAGGGAGGCGGGGAGCCAGTCGGCGGCTTCGCCGTTCCAGAGGTTGGTGCTGTCGTAGAGGATGTCGGAGTAGTGGTAGCTGGCTGAGACGTTGAGGTCGCCGGAGAGGAACATGTCGTACTTGGTGTCGGACTGGCTGTCGAGCGACTTGATGGCGTTCATGTAGTCCTGGATGGCGGCGGCGATGCCGGTCTGTGCGACCTGCCGGGCGCGCATGCCGTCGAGGGTCGAGTCGGCGACCATGCGCTCGACGCGGGCCTGGACCATGAAGGCGACGGCCATCATGACCATCAGGCCGAGGAAGCCGAGGACGATGATGAGGGCGACGCCGCGTTCGTTGCGGCGGGTGCGGAAGGCGGGGGAAGGAGCGGGTTTCATGGCAGTCCTCAATCTTCTTCGCTGTAGTAGTGGCTGACGGGGTTGTAGGAGCGCCGCTGGAGGCGGAACTGGGTGGCGCCCATCATGGGCATCGCGCGCCCGAAGAGGGTGGAGGCCTCGCGGTTGATCAGTTCCCAGCCGCGCTTCTCGTTGTCGGCACCGCCGGCCGCGAGGAGCATGCCGCCTTCCATGGCGGCCTCGGGGCTGGTGATCTTGAGTTTGACGTCGAAGGCGACGGGCGGGAGGTTGCTCACCACGATGGAGTGGCCGGTCTTGTCCTTGATGGACATGCTCTTGGCGCTGGAGAAGAAGGTGCGGTTGCCGCCGTTCCAGCGGATGGTGCCGGGGCTGTTGAGGTCCTGGCCGGTGGCCCAGTCCTGACAGTAGACTTCGAAGCCGACGACGTTTTCGGCAAGCACTTCGTGGTCCTGTTCGCCCATGGAGAGTTCCTTGTCGAAGAGGTTCCACCATTCCTTGTCGTCGGGGAGCAGGGCGTAGAACCTGTTCTTGGCGCCGACGGCCATGACGACGCGGGACTTGACGAGGTCGAAGCGCTTGTAGACGGCGCCGAGGGCGTTGGTGACGATGTTCGTCGAGACGAAGTAGTTGAAGTATTCGTAGGGCATGTCGTCGTCGTTGTCGCCGTAGGTGCCGATGAAGTAGATGGTGTCGAAGCGGCCTTCGACGGTGTCGGCGATCTTGCAGCAGGCGACGCGCTCGTTGACGACCATGCAGTCGAGGTCCTGGAGAATGGACTCCATGGCGGTCTCGCCGACGCTGTTGCGGGCGATGGAGGTCATGCCGCGGGAGGTGATGTCGGAGGCGGAGATGAACATCCGGGTGAGGGCGAGGGTGAGGACCATGAGGACGGCCATGGAGGCCAGGACCTCGATGAGGGTGAAGGCGCTGCGTTTCATGGAATCGGCTCCGTTCGTCACAGGTTGGGGTACGGGAGGATTTCCCGGTAGAAGACGTAGGGCTTGAAGGTCTTCTCGTCGGCGATGGACTTCCATTCGCCGGGCCAGACCTCGAGGGTGGCGTAGATGGTGTCGCGGTTGTTGCCCTTGTTGCGCCGGCCGTAGGAGAGGCGGTAGGAGAAGGCGGTGGACCAGTAGCCGGCGTCCTCCGCGATGTCCCAGTCGCCGGTGCCCATGTCGTCGTCTTCCGGAATCCAGTAGAAGTTGGCGAGGGAGCCGGTCTTGAGCTCGATCTTGTCGAGGTGCTTCTGCGCGAGGACGAGGGACGCGTAGTTGTCGGTGTCGCCGATGGAGAACCCGGCGCCGTCCACGGCCGCGCCGACGGCGAGGGTGCTGAAGACGTAGTCGGCGAAGAGGGCCACCTCCGTGTCGCTGACGGCGGCGCGGGTGTTCTTCATCGCCTCGGGGAAGAGGGAGAAGGTCGAGGTCAGCCCGATGGCGACCACGAGGAGGGCGAGGGTGACTTCCACCAGCGAGTAGCCGGCCTTGGAGCGGGCGGGGGCGGGGGCGGGGGAGAGGTGCGTGCTGTTCATGCCGGGAGGTCCTTTCCGGTCATTTGCCGTCGAATATCTTGACCATGCCGGTCTTGGCCTGGAACTGGAGCATGGTGTTGGTGCCGGGGATTTCGACGGGTTCGCCGAGGGTGGAGGTGCCGTCGAACTCGTAGTAGCGGGCGGAGGTGAGGTAGAGGCGGACGGACTTCTGGTCGAGCCAGTGCTTCTTGCCGCTCTGCTGCATCATGAAGTAGCGGCCGTTGGGCTTGAAGAGGACCGCACTCATGATCATCTGCTTGGAGGAATTGTTCGGGGCCGCCGGGTCGTAGGGGAACTTGAACTGGCCGGCGCTGGAGGCGTCGTAGCCGGTGCCGCCCTTGCCCGCGAAGACGTAATTGCCCTTCTGCTCGCCGTCGCCCGAGCCGGGGGTCGTGTCGTCGAAATACACGCCCTCGGGCAGGTATTTCCAGTCGGAGACGAACTCGAAATACATCTTGCCGGTGGATTCGTTGCCGTTGACGACGGGGCCTTCATCGGCGTTGGAGCGCCACTTGTCCATGTTGTTGGTGACGGCGACGACGGCGTAGCTGCGGAGGCACTTCTTGATGTTGTTGAGGGCCTTGGGGTCGGTGACGTAGGTGCCGTCGCGGTTGGGGAAGATCACGAACGTCCACTGCCGCTTGGCGATGGCGTTCTGCCGGGCGAGGCGGAGGGTGGTGGCGACCTGCTGGGCGGCGCGGTAGGTGTCCTTGCGTCCGGCGTTGCCGAAGACGGGGATGGCGATGGCGAAGAGGACGCCGATGATGGCGACGACGACGAGCAGCTCGATGAGGGTGAAGCCGGCCTTTTTGGAAAACAACTCGGGACAACTCTTTTTGAAAATGGACAAGGAGGGCAAACAACCGGGTCTTTCAGGCTGACAAGCCCACTTTCCATTTGTCCTGGACGGGGAACGGAAAAGGGAAGGATGTCCGGTGGAAAAAGCTGTCGGTTTCATCGTTTCGAGTTGTCCCGAGTTGTTTTCTGGATTTCAGGGGTCATTCCCAGGAGCCGACGTTGTCCTGCCAGGTGGTGTAGTCGCCGTCGGGGCCGGCGGACCAGGCGATGACGTCGGCGCGGATGAGGTTGTTGCTTTCGGTGTTGGGGTTGCGGACCATGCCGTCGCCGTCGTCGTCGCAGACGTAGAGGTAGGGGAGGCGGCCCTTCTTGGGGTGGCTCCAGGGGTCGCCGAAGCCGCCCTTGAAGTCGCCGGGGTCGGAATCGTCGATCTTCATGCCCTTGCCCATTTCGAGGAAGCGGAGCTGGCGGAAGTTGTTGGGGTCGCGCTTGGCGGAGGCGCCGGTGGTGATCTCGGGGTTCATGATGTCCACCCACGCCTTGGAGGTGCCGGGGTAGCCCTCGGCGACCTCGTCGACCTTCGGCCAGCGGTTGTATTCGAGGCGGTACTTGGACATGGTGGCCGCGACGACCTGCGCGTCGGAGCGCGCCTGCGCCATCTTGACCTTCTTGAGGACCATCCCCGCCGCCGGGACCATCATCGCCAGCAGGATGCCGAGGATGACGATGACGACGAGCAGTTCGACGAGGGTGAAGCCGGAGTTGCGGGAGGGGGATTTCATGGGGAGTGTTCCTTTCGGGGTCATTTTTCGAGGTCGAAGGTGCGGATGTCGTCGTCCTTGCCGGAGGAGCCGTCGGACTCCTCGCCGTCGGGGCCGAGGGAGAAGACGAGGACGCGGGCCTTGTATTTCTTGCCCTTGTATTCGATCTGCTGGTCGAGGTTGCGGTCGATGCCGATGCGGTAGGGGTGCTTCCAGGGGTCGTAGAAGACGCCTTCGTCGTCCTCCGCCGAGGCCTCGGACTTGGAGTCGCGGGAGGAGACTTCGAGGTAGGCCTTGCCGAGCTTGTTCTCGCCGCGGAGGAAGGCCATGATGTCCTTCTGGGACTCCGCGTCCTCGGCCCACTTGTCGTCGCCGACGAACTGGCCCCTGCCCGAGCCTTCCTCCCACGGCATGTACTTGAAGTCGGAGAAGAACGACTCGATGGCCGTCTTGATGGCGTTGCATTCGAGCTCGGCCTTGCGCTTGAGCGCCGTCTTTCGGGCGCCGCCGACGGTCGGGACCAGGATGGCCGCGAGGATGGCGATGATGGCCACGACGACCAGCATCTCGACTAGGGTGAAGCCGCGGGCGGCGGCGTTGCGTTGTTTCCGTTCCATTTCCGTTCCTTTCTGCGCGTGCTGCATGCGGGTTCTCCGGGGGGTGGCCCGTCACCAGGTGCGGATGTCGTCCTTGGAGTCCCATTCGGAGTCGGGGCCGGCGCTGGCGGCGGCGACCTTGGCGTGGATGGGGTCGGAGGAGGCGCTGCCGGCGCCGGAGGCCTCGATGCGGTCGTCGAAGTCCATGTCGAGGTAGACGCGGTAGGGGGTGCCCCACGGGTCGAGGAGCTTCTTCTCCTTGGCGTAGGCTTCGAGGGTCTTGGCGTCCATGTCGAGGAAGCGGATGGACTTGGCGTTGACGACGTTCTGGTTCTTGAGGTCCTCGGCGAGGATGAGGATGTCGACGACGTCCGCGTTGTCGTCCTCGTAGAGCTTGTCGCCGTCGCCGTGCCTGGTGCCCTGGGGGACCGGCATGCGGTTGTATTCGGAGAAATAGCGCTGGCAGGCGCCCTGGAGGTCCTTGCACGCCTGCATCGCGCGGGCCTTCTTCGCCGTGCCGAGGGCGCCGTTGAGCGCCGGCACGATGATGGCCGCCAGCAGCCCGATGATGCCGATGACCACCAGCAGCTCGATCAGGGTGAAACCCCGCTTCGCGGATGCCTGTTCTGTCCTGTCCATGCCCGTCTCCTTGACGTTCGCTGTTTACGCCTGCCGGAGAGGCACACGCCTCAACCGACTGCACGGTACACCATCCTCCCCTCCCCGTCGATTGTTTTTTGCCGCCGGAAGGCGGTTGGGGCGCATCTCCAGTTTGTGCCCCCTCCTCCCTTCCGCCTCGACATTTGGTGCCCCTTGATTGGATGGCAAGGCCCCTGGTGGGGCGAGCCGTCCCCGGCGAGCCGGTGTGGAAGGGGGCAGGAGGTCTGGAAAACCGGCAAGAACGGCTCG
>JAFYAC010000070.1 GCA_017540905.1 Kiritimatiellia bacterium
GCCGGAATCTGCTGGGGCCTCATCGGGCCTTTCGTGCGCCACCTCGACGCCGCGGGGCTCACCGGAATGGAAATCATCGCCGTCCGCTCCGCCGTGACCGCGCTGGCCCTCTTCCCGTGGATGGCGATCCGCCGCCCGGCGGCCCTGCGCGTGCGCCCCCGCGACATCTGGTGCTTCCTGGGGACGGGCATCGGGAGCATCGTCTTCTTCAACTGGTGCTACTTCGCGACGATCACCGCCGCGTCCCTCTCCGTCGCGTGCACCCTCATGTACGGCGCGCCGGCGTTCGTCCTGCTGATGTCGGCGCTCTTCTTCCGCGAACGCCTGACCCGCCGCAAGCTGGCGGTGTGCATCCTGGCGTTCCTGGGATGCGCGCTGGTGAGCGGCTGGCTGGCGCCCGGACGCGCCACCGCCCGCATTTCCACCGCGGCCCTCCTGACGGGACTGGGCAGCGCGTTCGGCTACGCCCTCTACAGCATCTTCGGGCGCTGCGCGGCGGCCCGCGGCTACAGCACGGCGGCCATCACCGCCTGGACGTTCCTCGTCGCCGCGCTGGGCACGATTCCCTTTTTGCGCCCCGGGACGCTTGCGGCGGCCTACCGCGCGGCGCCGGCGCTGTGGGGCTGGTCGCTGGCCCTGGGCCTCCTCGTGACCCTGCTCCCCTACCTCCTCTACAGCGCCGCCCTCCGCCGCATGGAGACGGGCCGCGCGAGCCTCCTCTCCTCCATCGAGCCGGTCGTCGCGACCCTCGCCGGCCTCTTCCTCTACCGCGAACCCCTGACCCTCCCCATCGCCCTCGGCATCGCCCTGGTCCTCGGGGCGCTTTCGCTGCTTCCGCGCGACAGCTGAAGAATGGCTTCTTCGGCGCCTCGCCCTCGGCAAGCTGCCGGGGCGCTGGGGCGTGTTTTTTTCAAGAAGGGATAGATGCATGCAAAACGTGTAATTTCATCGTGTTTTCCGTAATCTCACGACATGCATGGCGTTGCGGATTTTCTTGCGCAGGCGATGGGGGGGCCGTCGTAAACATGGAATCGGGGTGCGGGTTTCTGCATCTTCCCAAACATTTCCCACTCACCAAGGTCGCGTGGAAGCGCGACCATCCCGGGGCACACTCCAAGGGGAGGGACGCGCTTCCGCGCGTCCGATGCAGCGCCCTCGCCCCGGCAAGCCCATTCCCTCCCACCATCATTTGCAATTACTGAAAATATTGACAATTCCTTCAATTTTTCCACACATCCACCTTCATGAAAACCACCCGCCGCGGGCAGGGCGGGCAGTCCCGAATGCTGATCAGATAAGCTCCGCCCACCCATGGCACAACCCCGCCCGCTCTCCTTTTTCCTCTGCCTGCGGCGCAAAACACGGAGCGCGCGGAGGAAGGAGACTCGGCGATTTTTCCGGGAGGGGCTTCGCACTTCCAAAAACATCCCTCCCAAGCGTTTGGCCGGCGTTTTTCGGGGGCGAAGTCTTCTCCAACAAACGCTCCATCCAAAACTCTCCGTGTCTCCGTGCCTCCTTCCCCTTCGGGTTTGGCGCCGCAGGCCCTTGCGCGCGGGTCGCCCCGGAAAAGCCACCGAACACCGCCCCCCCTCCCTGCCCGGCGTTGTGCCGGGAAGGTACCCGGGATGCCCGAAAACGGCCGCCCCCCCCGTCCGGCCCCGCCGCCCGCCTGCTGGAAAGGGCGCGCGGCTGGGCGCGGCAGGGGAGTGTTTTTCAAGGAGGGATAGATGCATGCAAAACGCGTGTTTTTCCGTGTGTTTTCCGTAATCTCACGGCATGAGTGAGGTGTGGATTCTCTTGCGCTGGGGGGGGGGCCACCATGGGAGCCCCATCCGGTAGGGCCCGACCTCCGGGCGGGCCGTGCGAAAGGATGGCCCATGACGGGCCGCCCGGAGGTCGGCCCCTATCCGCCGGCTGCACCATGCACAATCACCTGGCAACCGCTTCGTGGCTGGAAAACGTCCGGGACGTTGCAGAAAACCGGACCCCGCGCCCGACAAGAAATCGCAAGGTTTTCACGCACCTGGGATCCGCGAAGGTCGCGCGGAAGCGCGACCCTCCGGGGGAGTCTCCACGGGGAGGGACGCGCTTCCGCGCGTCCGCCGCGGGAAAGGTGGCGGCGCGATGGAAGGGGCGCGGCCCCTCCCCCACCCCGGTCAGCCGGAGATGCGCTTGCCCTGGCGGAGGTAGGTGGGGATGTCGAGGTCTTCGCCGTCGTGGAGCGTGGGATCGGTGTCCTTGAAGGGGGACGGCGCGGGGGACGGAAGCGGGGGCGTGGCGGGGGCCTTCTTGGAGCGCTTGCGGCGGGAGGAGGGGGTGGCGGGTTCGGGGGACTGTAGGGACAGGGTCAGGTTTTCGCCTTCGGCGGGGAGCGGCATCCAGCGCTCGGCGGTCAGGACGGTGAGGGCCAGCCGGCCGTGCCAGTCGGGGAGGATGGCCGCGCCGACGGTGAGGTTGCCGCCGGGGCGCATGACGTCGGCGATGCCGCGGCGGACGGTGTTGAGTTCGGCGACGGCCAGGTCGGGCCCGCCGATGACGTTGAGGAGGACGGCGCCGGCGTTGGCCAGGACCTTGCCGGAGTCGAGCATGGGGCCGTGGAGGAGGGCATCGAGGGCCTTGTCGGCCTTGCCGGGGCCGTTGGTTTCGCTGTAGCCGAAGACGCAGAGGTTGTCGTTGTATTCGACGAGGGTCTGGACGTCCGAGAAGTCGAGGTTCATCATGTTGTTCTCGGCGAGGAGGGTCCAGAGCCCGCGCACGCCGGCGAGCATCATGCGGTCGGCGAAGGCGAAGGAGGCGGGCAGGGAGGCGTCGGGTGGGAGGAGCCCGGCGAGGTGCTGGTTGGGCAGGACGATGACGGCGTCGCAGGCGGCCTTGAGGGCTTCGAGGCCTTCCTTGGCCTGGGCGGCGCGGTTGTCGCCCTCGAAGGCGAAGGGGAGGGTCGCGAAGGCGAACACGAGCAGGCCTTCTTCGCTGGCGATGCGCGCGAGGACGGGCGCGATGCCGGTACCGGCGCCGCCGCCGAGCCCGACGAGCAGCAGCAGCAGCTGGTGGCCGGAGACGAGGGCGCGGAGGGAGTCGGCGTCCTCGTTGGCGGCCATGCGGCCGATGTCGGCGTCGCCGCCGGCGCCGAGGCCCTTGGCGACCTTCTGGCCGATGACGAGGGTGCGGGGGACGCCGCACTGGGCGAGGGCGCGGGCGTCGGTGTTGATGGCGGCGGCCTCGGGCGGGCTTGGCCAGTCGGCGAGGGCGCGCCCGAGGGTGGAGCAGGCGCCGCCGCCGACGGCGGCGACGAGGATCTGGGAACGGACGGAGGGCGCGGCGGCGGGGGCCTCCGGGGCCGGCGGGGCCGCGGGCGGCTCGGGGGGCAGGGGCGGCTGCGGGGACTGGGGGGGCTGCGGGGACTGGGGGTTCATGGGGTCACCATCCGATCAGGCGTACGAGTTTGTGCCAGAGGCCGCGGGAGCGGGAGGCCTGCTCGCGCTCGGTCTTTTCGGCGTAGAGGAGGGCCCCGAGCCCGGTGGCGTATTCGGGGCGGGCGAGCTGCTTGGAAAGGCCGTCGATGCCGCGCGGTTCGCCGATGGCGCAGGGCAGGCCGAAGACGTTCTCGGCCAGCTGGAGGATGTTGGCCATGCGCGCGCCGCCGCCGGTCAGGACCACCCCGCCCTTGAGCTGGGTCAGGAGTTTCTGGCGGTCGAGCCGGGCGCGGATGAGCCCGAGGGTCTCCTCCATGCGCAGGGAGATGACGTTGTGCAGGTCGTAGAGGCGGATGGAGCGGGCGGTCTTGCCCAGACCGTCCTCCTGCACGGTGAGGCGCCGGGTGCGGAAGATGGGGTGCAGCAGCGCGTCGCCGTGCTCGAGCTTGATGCGCTCGGCCAGGGGCGTCGCCAGGTGGAAGGCGTGGCTGATGTCGTTGGTGACGTGGTCGCCGCCCACGCCGATGACGCCGGCGGCGGAGGCGCCCTCGGCCGTCCAGACGATGTAGTCGGTGGTGCCGGCGCCGAGGTCGATGAGCAGGGCCCCGTCCTCGTAGCGCTGCTCCGGGGTCAGCGTCGCCATCGCGGCGCACAGCCCCCCGAACGCCATGCCGCGGATTTCGAGGTTCAGGGACTTGACGGCCTTGGCCATGTTGATCATGCGGGCGCGGTTGCCGTGCAGGACGAGGACGTTCTGGGAAAGCGATCGGCCGACCATGTTCAGCGGGGAGGTGCAGAGCGCGCCGTCGACCAGGCAGCGGCCCATGACGGAGTGGAGGACTTCGTGGTCCTGCGGGAGGGCGACGTCGCGGGCGGCGGCGCGGGCGCGCTCCAGGTCATCCTCGTCGATCGCGCCCTCCACGGAGACGCTGCCGAGGTTGTGCTGGCCCTGGATGTGGGCGCCGGAGAGGGCGAGGTGGACCTCGGCGATGGTGACGTCGGCGCGCTCTTCGGCCTGCTCGACGGCCCGCTGGACGCACTTGGCGACGCTCTCGAAGTGGACCAACTCGCCCTTGCGGATGCCGACGCTTTCGCATTCGCCCATGCCCAGGAGGGTCATGCCGCCGTGCTCGCCGGGTTCGCCGACGAAGGCCCGCACGTGGCTGGTGCCGAGTTCGAGGGAGACGATCGGTTCGGTGCGTCTTCTCATGGGCGCGCTCCTGCGGTTGCGGCGGGGGTTCCGGTGTAGTTGGCGTCGGCGGTCATGTTGTAGATGGCGAGGTCGAGGCCGCGGCGGCGCGCGGCGTCCCGCATGAGGGGGAAGCGCTCCAGCTTGGTTTCGAGGTCGTCGTGCGAGAGCAAAATCTGTTCGCCCGTGGCCAGCTGCACCGTGATCCAGGTGTCGGAGGAGATGTCCACGGACGCCACGCGCATTTCGCGGCGGAGGCCAGGCCGGGAGCAGATGCCGAGGATGCGCAGGGCGGTGGCCATGAAGGGGTCCGCGATGACGTCGCCGGGCCGCAGCGCCTTGTCGCGCAGCCCCGACACGATGGGCAGGTCGGCCCGCACGCTGCTGGGTCCGAGCACGTGGCCGGTGGCGTCGGCGGCCAGCGGCGTGCCCGAGGCGCGGGTGCCGAGGCGGGCGACCGGGATGCGCTCGGCGATCTCGATGACGACGGTCCCGGGGAAGCGGCGCCCCGCGGACACGGAGGCGACGACGGGCACCGCGAGCAGGTTGGACCGGACGACCGCCGGGCGGACCTCGAAGAGGTTCATGCCCTCGCGGACCCCCGCGTACTCCCGGACGAGGGACGCGGCGAGGGAGCCGTCGGTGGTGATCTCGACGTTGCGGACCTCGAAGTAGTCGTTTTCGAGGAAGCAGCGGTGCCAGACGAGGTTGCCGGCCATCGCGAGGCCCGCCAGCGCCGCGGCCGTCCCCAGCAGCGCCACCGTCCAGAGCCCCCAGCGGCGGCGGGAGGCGCGGCGCGTCTCCAGGGCGCGCGCCGCCGCCCGGAGCACGCTTTCGCGCGCGCGGTTGCGGCGGCGGGGTTTGCGGGAAGGGGCGGGCACGGCGGACGGGCGGGAGAGGACTCCAAAAAAAGCGGAGCCGCTCGGCTCCGCTTTCCGTCCCGACTCCCGGACGGGGGCAATCAGCCGTTGGCCACGGGCTGGACGTTCACGCGCTTGCCTTCGCGGTCGAACGAGACGACCCCGTCCTTGAGCGCGAAGAGCGTGTAATCCTTGCCCATGCCGACGTTGAGGCCGGGGACCTTCTTGGTGCCGAGCTGGCGGACGATGATGCTGCCCGCGGTGACGGTTTCGCCGGCGAAGCGCTTGACGCCGCGCCGCTGCCCGTTGCTGTCGCGGCCGTTGCGGCTGCTGCCTTGACCTTTTTTGTGTGCCATTTGATTGCTCCTTTACGCGATCGCGGTGATCTTGACCCGCAGCAGGTCCTGGCGGTGCCCGACCTTGCGGTGGTAGCCCTTGCGGCGTTTCTTCTTGAACGCCACGACCTTCGGCGCGCGGAAGATTTCCAGCGCCTCGGCCGTCACTTTCGCGCCTTCCACGGTGGGCTGGCCGACCTTCAGGCCGGAGCCGTCGTTGATGGCGAGCACGCGGCCGAACTCGACCGCCTGGCCGGCTTCGACGCCGTCCAGCAGTTCGATCGCCACTACATCGTCTTTTTGAACCCGGTATTGTTTGCCACCGGTCTCGATCACTGCATACGCTTCCATTTGGTTCCTCATTTCCGGCCGGTCCTTCCGGCCCTGTGCAAAACAAGCAGACGCGCACCATACGCAAGTCCCCCCCCCTTGTCAATCCGAAGTTGCGGGCCGCCGCCAGTTTTTCGTTCCGGTCCGCCTGGGACGGGCGCGATGCGCAGGGAGCGGGAGCGGGCGGTGGGTACCGCGAAAGGCTCCGCCACGCGCCATCCGGGAAGGGCAGCAATCTGTCCGGCGACTTCGACCACGACCACCTGCCCGCGCAGTCCGCGCGGGATCTTCAGGTCCGTGAAGATGTCGGAGAGTTTTTTGGTCCCGCCCAGGCCCAGCGGGCGCATCGCGTCGCCGGGACGCCAGCGGCGGAAGAGAATCGGACTGTCGCCGACGGCCTTGGCGGAGAGGTAGACGGCGGAGGGCGTCTTTTCATGGCCGCGGGTTTCTTCGACGGCAAAGGAAAGCCCTTCGCGGAACAGCCACAAATTTTTCCAATGATTGGAAACTTTTTTTCCAATGGTTGGAAAATTTTCCGGATTTTTTCCAATGATTGGAAAACTTTTTTCCAATGGTTGGAAAATTTGGTCCGTGACGGCGGCGAGGGTTTCGGGGCGGCCGCCGGCGCGGAGGGCCCCCAGGGCGAGGCGGCGGCGGACGGCGAGGGGCCACTCGGGCCAGCCGAAGGTTTGGAAGGCGTCGGGGTGGGCGGCGGCGCAGGCGGTGAGGGCGTCGAGGGCGGCGGATTCGGCGGAGGCGAGGTCGGCCAGGCGGAGGAGGGCGTCGCGGATTTGGGGGTTCAGGCGGTCGCGCAGGAGGGGGAGGATTTCGTGGCGCACGCGGTTGCGCAGGGCGAAGGTGTCGGCGTTGGTGGCGTCTTCGCGCCAGGGTTCGCGGTGGCGGCGGAGCCAGTCGCGGAGGGTGTCGCGGGGGATGCCGAGGAGGGGGCGCAGCCAGAGGGTGCCGTCGGGGTCGCGGGAGGACGGTGCGATGCCGGCGAGTCCGGCGGGGGAGGTTCCGCGGGCGAGGCGGAGGAGGAGGGTCTCGGCCTGGTCGTCGGCGTTGTGGCCGGTGGCGATGGCGGTGGCGCGGATGGCGGCGGCGGTTTGGCGCAGCCAGGCGCGGCGGGCGGCGCGGGCCGCCATCTCGGGGGAGTCGCCGGTGGCGGCGGCCTGCGCGGGAATGTCGGCGTGCGCGGTGTGGAAGGGGACCCCCAAGCGCGCGGCGAGGCCGCGGACGAAGGCTTGGTCGCCGTCGGCGTCGGGCGCGGGCCGCATGCCGTGGTGGAGGTGGGCGAGGTGGATGGGATAGTTTGCCCGGTGCAGGAGCAGCGCCAGGGCCACGGAGTCGCCGCCGCCGCTGCACGCGACGAGGACGGGGCGGTCGCGCGGCGGCGCCTCGGGCAGGAGCTCCGCCATCGCGCGGCGGAAGAGCGTGGGGGCGGGCGGCGGGCGGCTCATGGGGCGGTGGGGGAGGCTTCGAGGGCGGCGCCCATTTCTCGGCAAACGGCGTTTCCGCAGGCTTTTTCGCAGGGGCTCAAAAAAGTCCCCACGCCCGCCCCGCCGGGACCGATGCGGTGGGCGCGGGCCAAGGCGGAGCGCCAGTCGGGGCCGTCGGGGGGCCACGACCGGGAGCAGCGGAAAGGCTCGAGGACGGGGAGCGCGAGGATGTCGGGGTTGCCGTAGGAAAACCACTCGCGCCCGGCGAAGGCGAGGCGTCCGGACCGGGTGAAGTAGCGGCGGTTCGACTGGCGCCGCCACAGGCGGAAGGGGTTGTCACGGATGTAATGGGCAAAGGTGGGAAGCTGGCCCTCTTTCTTGACGATCCAGTCGTGCCAATGGGGCTCGAAGATGTCTCGCAGGCCGCCGGTCACTTCGGCGTAGCGCCCGCCGAGCACGGCCATGAGGCGGGGGACCACGGTCAGAAGGCTCGGCCGCGTTGCGCCTTCGGCAATGCGGATGAGCGCGTGGATGTGGTCGGGCATGATCGTGAAGCGCTCGATGGGCGCAATGCCCGCGCAATCGCGGTGGAAGTTGCGGATGGCGTAGACCATCGCGCGCGTGACGGGGAGCATCCGGCAACGGCCGGGCGCGACGATTTCGGAGAGGGGGAGAAGGCCGGGGCGGCGCTTCAGGGTCACCATGTAGAAGAAGGGGCGGGTGTAGTCAAAGCCGGAGAGGCGGTAGGGCATGGGGACTCGGGAGGGGAAAAAGCAAAACACATAGGCTTGGAGGGGGGTGGGTGCCGGAGGGCTGGCGGGCCTATGTGTCTTGCTTTTTCTTGGGCTTTTCTCGCTCTTTTCCCTCACCCCTGCGGTTCGAGGCGCTCCATGCCGCCCATGTAGGGGCGGATGGGTTCGGGGAGGACGACGCTGCCGTCGGCTTGCTGGTAGTTCTCCAGCAGCGCCACCACCAGGCGCGGAAGCGCCACGCCGGAGCCGTTCAGGGTGTGGACGAACTCGGTCTTGCCGTCCGCGTTCTTGCGGCGGATGCCCGCGCGGCGCGCCTGGAAGGCTTCGAAGTTGCTGCACGAGGAGACTTCCAGCCACGCGTTGTGCCCGGGCGCCCAGAGCTCCAGGTCGTAGCATTTCGCCGCCGCGAAGGACATGTCGCCGTCGCACAGCCGCAGGACGCGGTAGTGCAGGCCCAGGCTGCGCAGGACGTCTTCGGCGTCGGCCACCAGCGCTTCGAGTTCGTCGTAGCTGGTCTCGGGGGCCACGAACTTGACGAGCTCCACCTTGTCGAACTGGTGGACGCGGATGAGCCCGCGCGTGTCCTTGCCCGCCGCGCCCGCTTCGCGCCGGAAGCAGGGGGTGTGCGCCACGAACTTCAGCGGCAGCGGGGCGCGGATGATTTCTTCGCGGTAGTAGTTGGTGACGGGGACTTCGGCGGTCGGAATCAGCCAGAGGTCGTCCTCGGGGCAGTGGTACATGTCTTCGGCCATCTTGGGGAGCTGGCCGGTGCCGGTCATGGTCGCGGAGGTGACGAGGTAGGGGGGGCGGATCTCGGTGTAGCCGTGCTTCTGGGTGTGCATGTCCAGCATGTACGCGATGAGCGCCCGCTGGAATTTCGCGCCGACGCCCGTGAAGAGCGGGAACCCGGCGCCGCTCATGCGCGCCGCGCGCGGGAAGTCGAAGAGGCCCAGCTTCTCGCCCAGCGCCACGTGGTCCTTGGGCTCGAAGTCGAATTTGCGCGGCTCGCCCCAGGTGCGGTCCACGACGTTGTCTTCGGCGCCGAGGCCGCGCGGCACGCTGCTGTGCGGGAGGTTCGGGATGGCCAGGATCAGGCGCTGCTGCTCGGCCTCGATTTCGCGGACCTGCGCGTCGAGGGCGGCGATCTTTTCGCCGATGGCCTTGGTCTCGGCCTGGATGGCGGAGGTGTCTTGGCCGGCGCGCTTGAGTTCGCCGATCTTCTTGGAAACGGTGTTGCGCTCGCTCTTGAGGGCGTCGGCTTCGGTGATGGCCGCGCGGCGGCGGGCGTCGAGGTCCAGCACCTGCGAGATGTCCACGGGGGAGCGGCGGTTCTTCAGGCCTTCGCGGACGGCGTCGGGGTTGTCGCGGATGAGTTTGATGTCGAACATGGCGGGTCTCCTTGGATGATCAGTCGGCGGCGGGGGCGGGCAGGAGCGTGAGGCCCTTGTCGGCCGCGGTCTTGAGGAACTGCTCGTGGCAGGGCGGGCAGAAGTTGCCGCTCATGCGGTCGAGATCCTCGGTCTTCTGGTAGCCGACGAGGACGCACAGCGGGAAGGGGCACATCGGCATGTCGAGCAGCATCGACATCACGCGGAGGCCTTCCTGGCCGGCGCGGCGGCCGACCTTGGCCGGGTCGCCCGCGGATTCGAGGCGGTCGAGGTTCAGGATGGCGAAGCGGTCCGCCGGCAGGCACACGCCCTGGGGACGGTCGGTGCCGAAGCGGCCGTAGAGGATGACGGCGTAGGTGCCTTCGTCCGCGGTGTCGGCCACCGCGGCGCGGCCGATGGCGTCGAGGGCCGCGGCGGGGTCGGCGGGCGCGTAGGCGCCGCCGAGCTCGACGGCGACGCCGCCCTGCTCCTGCATGTAGTCGCGCAGGGCCGCGGCGTCCACGTTGTCGCCGACGGACAGCAGCTTGAAGGACGTGCCGGCCTGCGCGGCGAGCGCGACGGCGGCGAGGACGAGGGCGGAAATCAGTTTCTTCATGTCGGTTCTCCGGGGTTGGATTCCAAAAACGCGCACCCTTATACGCCAACCCCGCCCCGGGCGCAAGGGCGGGCGCAGGGCGCGCAAGACCGGGGGCGCATCTCCGGTTTGTGTCCCCTCCTCCCTTCCGCCTCGACTTGGGATTCCCCCCTGATTGAAAGGGAAGGCCCCTTGGTGGGGCGAGCCGTCCCAGGCGAGCCGGTGTGGATGTGGCAGGAGGTCTGGAAAACCGGCAAGAACGGCTCGGCGGGGACGCCTCGCCCCACCATGCGCTTCGCGCGGGCATATGCAAACTTTGATGGGGCCGCCCCTTGCACCAACCGGAGATGCGCCCCCGGCATGGCTCCGCGCCTCACATCTTTTGCCTGCGCCCGCGCGGTAACGAGGGGGAAGTTTTCATGGTGGGTGAGATGTGGAAAAATCGAAGGAAAGTCCTGCGTTTCCCGTAATTGCAAATAATGGGCGGCAAGGGGCGGGGAGGGAAAAACGATGGCGTTCGGTGGCGGCAGGGGACGGAGGGAGGGAAAGCCCGGAAACGGGCGTGGCGTTCAGGCGCCGGTCAGGCGCCGGAGGCCTGGAGGCGGAGGAGTTCGGCCTCGCTGGCGAGGAGGATGCGGTGGAGCTCCTTCGGGTCGTCGGTGTCGCGCATCTCCATGAGGAGGCTGGTGCGGTGGCACATCATGCAGAGGCGGGCGAGCACGTGCAGGTGCATGGCGTCGTCAGGGCAGCAGACCAGGAAGAAGATGTCGGTCGTCGAGCGGTCGGGGGACCCGAAGGGGATCTGCGCGATGGTCTTGCCGATGACGATGAAGGCGTCGAAGAACATGTACTCCTCGTGCACCCGCGGATGCAGCAGGGCCAGCCCGCCGGAGAGGGCCGTGGAGCAGAGCTTTTCGCGCTCGACCAGGCTGTCGAGCAGTTCCTTGCGGTCGGCCACGCGCTCGGTGGAGTCGGCCAGCGTGGCCATTTCGTCGAGGACCGACGCCTTGGTCCGGCAGGCGAGGCGCGGGGCGATCCATTCCGGGCGGGTCAGCTCGGCCATGATGGGGGCGTCGGCGGACAGGTTGTGGCGCGGGGAGGCGCTGCGGCGGTGGAAGGAGGCCAGGTCCTTTTCGTCGAGGTTCAACACGTGCGCCGAGGCCCATTCGTCGATGTCGTGGTGGCGGAAGTGCAGGTGGCCGCCTTGGCGCAGGCAGGGGATGTCGCCGCGGCGGGCGAGCTCCTCCAGCGCCTTCTCCTGCATGCTCAGGTATTCGGCGGCTTCGGCAAGGTTGAACACTCGGAATGGCATGGCTAAATCTTCAGGAGTCCCGTTACGTAGCAGAGAAGGAGGAGGACGCAGGCGGCGAGCAGCCCGGCGGTCGCCTTCGGGAACGGGCTTCCGTCGGCGCGGCGCCGGAGAATCTTGGAATACAGGGCCCCGGCCCCGGCGAGCAGCGTCAGCAACAGGGAGAGAGAGAAGAACAGGTGGTTCTTCCACAGGGTGTCCATCGGCCCGGCGCCCGGCGAGCCGGATCCGTGCGCGGCGCTCTTGCCCACCAGCGGCAGGATCATGCACAAGAACAGGAACAGCAGCCCGAAAACCACCGACAGGACGTTGCCGGCGCGCGGGGCCGCCAGCATCCGCGCCAAGGCGGCCAGCGCCGCGCGCGGGGGGGAGGAGGGCTGTTCGGGGGTTTTCATGCGGGGACATTCTTTCCACAATTCGCCCGCGGGTTCAAGAAAAAGCGTGGGGGGAAGCGGGATTGGGGCTTGCCGGGCAAGGGTCCGGCAGGGTAGGATGGCGGCATGAAGGCGAGGAGGTGTTTGCATTGGGGGCTGTTGGCGGGGTGGCTCGCGGCATTGGGCGCGGCGGGGGCCCTGGCGCGGGAACCGGACGCCATCCGGCGGCTGGACCCGCAACGGGAGCCGAAGATGGCGCAACGCATCGAGATGTGGCGGGAGCGCCTGGACGAGTCGCTCCGGGAACGCTACAATTTCGCCTGGTGCATCGCGCGGGTCGAGGGGCTCGCGAGGCGGGAATACATCGCCCACAGCGGGCTCGGCGGCCCGGAAGACCTCTCCGAAGAGGCCTGGAACCGGGTGCGGGCGGTCGTTTCGCCGGACGTGCCGGAGGAGGCCCGCCACTACAGGACGCTTTGCGTGAACAGGCGGAACCAGATCGACGGGGACGACTGCTGGGACAGGGACCAGGACACGGAGTTCAAGATCCTGGAGGCCCTCACCGCGCGGTTGCCGGACCGCCAGGCGGCCGGCACCGTGGTGCTCTTCACGGACCTTCCGCCCTGCGCCAGCTGCCGGCTGGTCATCGGGGCGTTCCTGGACCGCTATCCGAACATCCGGCTGGAGGTGTTGTACAAATGAGCGAGGAGCGCGCGATGGACGATGCGGCGATGCGGACGGAACTGGAATACCTGCGGTTGCGGTGCGGCATCCTCGAGCAGGTGGACCGCGACATGTTCGGACGGGGCCTGCCTGCCGGCGCCGCCTGCGGCAGGGCGGAAGAGGCGTTCGGGGCGTCGCGGGACACGTGGCGCTGGAGCGTGTTGCTGGGCGTGCTGGCCCGCCGCGGCCGGGAGGCGCTGGCGCGGTGGGATGCCGAGGCCGCGGCGGTGCGGTCGTGGATGGAATCGAAGGACTTCGCGGCCCTGCCGGTACGCGTGCGGGAGCAGGTGGAACGGGATTGGCGGGCGGGAGCCGGCGGCGGGGACCCCGCATCCCCGCCCCGCGAAATTCGTTGAAATCCGCCCCGGCGCATGGATAATGCCCCCGATTCAACGCGAAAGGACCCCACCATGGACATCCAGACCCTCTTCGCCGACCGCATCGGCGGCGCCGCCTTCGGCAAGGACACCGCCATCTACAAATTCGAGAAGATCAAGCGCGCCAAGCGCGCCGCCCTCGCCGCGCACCCCGAGCGCGAGATGCTGGACTTCGGCGTCGGCGAGCCCGACCAGATGGCCCCCCGCCCGATCCGCCAGGCCCTGAAGAAAGCCGTCGACGACCCCGCCAACCGCGGCTACGCCGACAACGGCATCGCCGCCTTCAAGGAAGCCGCCGCCGCCTACATGGCGGGTTTCTTCGGCGTCACGGACCTCGACCCCGTGACCGAGATCAACCACACCATCGGCTCCAAGCCCGCCCTCGCCATGCTGCCGACCTGCTTCGTCAACCCCGGCGACGCCGTCCTCGCGACGACCCCCGGCTACCCCGTCCTCGCGACCCACGCCCGCTACCTCGGCGGCACCGTCATCCCGGTTCCCCTCCTCGCGAAAAACCGCTTCTTCCCCGACATCAAGGCCCTCGAAAAGCAGGACCTCTCCCGCGCCAAGCTCTTCTATGTCAACTATCCCAACAACCCGACCGGCGCCGCCGCGACGGCGGACTTCTTCGACGAACTGATCGCCTTCGCAAACCGCCACAACATCCTGATTGTCCAGGACGCCGCCTACGCCACCCTCGTCTACGGCCGCGACCGCCTTTCCATCCTCTCGCGCCCGGGCGGCAAGGAAGCGGCGATCGAGCTGCACTCCATGAGCAAGAGCTACAACATGACCGGCTGGCGCCTCGGCTTCGTGGCGGGCTCCGCGCCGGCGGTGAAGGCCGTCGCGACGGTCAAGGACAACATCGACAGCGGCCAGTTCAAGGCCATCCAGGTGGCGGCCTGCGCGGGCATCGCGGACCTGCGCCTCTCCGAGAAGATCCGCGCCCACTACCAGCGCCGCCTGCGCCGGATGATGCGCATCCTGAAGGCGGCGGGCTTCAAGGCCCGGATGCCCGGCGGCACCTTCTACCTCTACGTCCCGGCGCCGAAGGGCACGGCGGACGGCCGCACCTTCGCGACCGCCGAAGACGCCGCGCAGTACCTCATCACCGAATGCAGCATCTCGACCGTCCCGTGGGACGACGCGGGCGCCTACCTCCGCTTCGGGGCGACCTTCGAATCCGCGGGCCCGCGCGACGACGCGCGCGTCCTCGACGAACTCGCCCGCCGCCTCGCCACCGCCAACCTCGTCTTCTGACCCCGAAAGGCCCTCCGCCATGCAACCCAACCTCCTCATCACCCGCGGCACCCAACTGACCGTCTACCTCGACAACCGGCACGGCACCTTGGGCGACCTCGCCTCCTTCCTCGGCCGCAACGGCGTGAACATCTATGGCCTGGCGGTCGCCGTCACGGGCGAAGGCCACGGCCACGCCCGTCTGATCGTCTCCGACACCGAGAAAGCCCGGCAGCTGATCGAAGACTCCAACGAACTCGTCGCCGCGACCGACGTCTTGCTGGTGCACGCCGACAACACCCCCGGCGAACTCGGGCGCGTCCTCAAGCGGATGGCGGAAGCGGAAGTGAACATCGAATACGCCTACGTCATGGGCGGCCCCGACAACGAAAAAGGCATCGTCCTCTGCCCCTCCGACATCGACACCGCCCTCGCCGCCCTCGGCGCCTGACCCCGCCCCCCACTCTCCCTTCCTCCCCTGTCCCCGTCCCGCAGCGGCCCGCCCCGTCGGGCCGCCCCCCCCGTCACTTCCCCGCGCCCTCCGGCATGTGCACGTCCACCTGCGGGTACGGAATCGAAATCCGGTTCGCCCGGAACGTCTCCAGGATTGCGTGCCTCAGCTCCCCGCCCACGATGTCCAGCGTCGTCTTGCCGATGTCCACCCAGTAGAGGACCTGGAACTCCAGCGCGCTGTCCCCGAAGTTCTTGAACAGCACCCGGTTCGCCCGCCCCTCCTCGTGCACCACCGTCGGGTGGTTCTCCACCAGCTCCGTCAGCAGCCTCTCCACCAGCCGCGAATCCGAATCGTACGACACCCCCACCGTCAGCGACCCGCGCAGCATCCCCGAATTCGTCGTGCGCGTCACGATTGTCGACGACAGCAGGTTGCTGTTCGGAACCTCCAGGTGCACCCCGTCGAACGTCAAAATCTCCGTCGACCGGAACCCCACCACCTGCACCGTTCCCGCCCGCCCGTCGCTCTCGATGATGTCCCCCTTGCCCAGCGGGCGCGTCAGCTTGAGAATCACGCCGCTGATGATGTTGCTGCACAGGTTCTGCGCGCCGAAGCCGAAGCCCAGCGCGATCGCGCTGCCCAGGAACATGAACGTCTTGAGCGGGATTCCCGCGATCTGCAGCGCCCCCAGCACGAACAGCAGGAAGAACGCGATGTACAGCGCCCGCGGCACCCGCGTCTGCATTTCCGGCGCCTCTCGCACCGCCTTCGGCAGGCGCTGCACGAACCAGTACGCGAGGACGCGGCTGATCCACCGTCCCGCCAGCAGCAGGCCCAGCGCCCAGAGCAGGCCGCCGGCGGTGATGTTCCGCCCGCCCATCTTCCAGAGCGGGATGTCGATGAACCGCTTGTACGGGATGTCCATGATGGCCAGCGCCGCCAGCCCCGCCAGCACGAGCGAGACGAGGTAGATTCCCCGCACCACCCGCCTGGGCACGTCCGGATCCTCGCGCACCGGTTCCGGCAGCCGCCGCACGACCCAGTGCGCGAGCCACCGGATGCCCCACAGCACGGCCAGCAGCAGCAGCGCGCACCAGACCACCTCGCCGGTGGTGATGTCCAGGCGCCCACGCTTCCAGATCACGTTCTCCGCGATCCCGTGCCACCACGCCGCAACCGTCGCCCACAAATCTGCCAAACTTTTCATGCCCCCGACCATACCCGATTCCCCGCTCATTGCAAAGCCCCGCCCTCCCGCCCCCCGTCCCACCCACTTTTGCAATTACGGAAAAACCACCGCCAATCCTCTGTTTTCACACACGTTCCCCTCCATGAACGCCACCCCGCCCGCCCGCGGCCGGAGCGCTTCGCCACGGCCGGGATGGAAGCATGTCGCCCGGCGGTTGCCCGCCCCCCCACGGCAGGGCCCCGCCGTTCCCCATCCGCCCTAAACCGTTGCGGCCGCGTCCCCGGCGTGGTACAACCTCCCTGCTCCGCCAGCGGGCGGAGGAAAGGACCCCCAACATGGCCATGAACTTTTCGGAAACCGCGGACCGCATGGACGTCCGCTACGTCGCGGCCCTCGCGCGCATCTCGCTCGACGGCGCCGAGGCGGAGGAACTGCAGTCCCAGCTCGACGGCATCCTCGCCTACGTCGGCGAGCTCAAGAAGCTCGACGTCGAAGGCGTGCCCGCGTTCGACGACGCCAGCGGCGTCGAAGGCGCCTGGCACGAGGACGAACCCGGCGAATGCCTGCCGCACGACGTCGCGATGTCGCTCGCGCCCCTGGAGCGGCACGGGCAGTTCGTGGTGCCGAAGATCATCGAATAGGCGGAGGATTCTGCGATGCGCAAGGACGAATTGATCGAATTGGGCGTGGGGGACGCGCTGGACGCGATGGCGGCGGGCCGCACGTCGTCGGAGGAACTGACGGCGGCGCTCCTGGAGCGCATGGACGCGCTGCAGCCGCGGCTCAACGCCCTGACGTGGTACGATGCGGAGGACGCGCTCGCCCAGGCCCGCGCGGCGGACGCGGAGCGGGCGGCCGGCGCCGCGGAAACCAAACCGCTGCTCGGCGTGCCGATCGCCATCAAGGACCTCCTGAACGTCCGCGGCCAGCCCTGCACCGCGGGTACGAACATCCTCAAGGGCTACACCGCCCCCTACGACGCGACGGTCATCGCCCGCCTCCGCGCGGCCGGCGCGGTGATGGTCTCGCGCGCGAACACCGACGAATTCGCGATGGGCGGCAGCACGGAAACCAGCGCCTACGGCCCGTCGAAAAACCCCTGGGACCCGACCCGCGTCCCGGGCGGCAGCAGCGGCGGCAGCGCGGCGGCGGTGGCGGCGCGCCTGGCCCCGGCGGCGCTGGGGTCGGACACGGGGGGGAGCATCCGCCAGCCGGCGTCCTTCTGCGGCATCACGGGCCTCAAGCCGACCTACGGCCGCGTCTCGCGCTACGGCTGCACGGCCTTCGCGTCGTCCCTCGACCAGGTGGGCCCGATGGCGCGCACCGTCGAGGACGCCGCCCGCGTCTACGCCGTCATCGCCGGCGCCGACCCCCACGACGCCACGACCCGCGCCGAGCCGCTCGGCGACCCCGTCGGAGCGGCCCGCGGCGGCGCCGCGTCGCGCTCGCTGAAGGGCGTCCGCATCGGCCTCCCGCGCGAATACTTCTCCAGCGGCACCGACCCCGAAGTCGAATCCCTGGTGCGCGCCGCCGTCGAAGAGTGCCGCCGCCTCGGCGCCGAGACGGTGGACGTCTCCCTCCCGCACACCCAGTACGGCATCGCCTGCTACTACATCCTGGCCCCGGCCGAAGCCTCCGCGAACCTGGCCCGCTACGAAGGCGTCCGCTACGGCGCCCGCGCGCGCGACGCCGAAGACCTCCTCGCCCTCTACGAACAGACCCGCTCCCGCGGCTTCGGCGCCGAAGTCAAGCGCCGCGTCATCCTGGGCACCTACGTCCTCGGCAGCGGTTTCTACGACGCCTACTACGCGCGCGCCCAGAAAGTCCGCACCCTCGTCCGCCGCGACTTCGAGGCCGCCTTCGCCGGCGGCGGGTGCGACGTCCTGCTGGGACCCGTCGCGCCGACGCCGGCGTTCCGGCTCGGCGAGCGCACGGCCGACCCGCTGCAGATGTACCTCGGCGACATCTTCACCGTGAACGTCAACCTTGCCGGCGTCTGCGCCATGAGCGTCCCCTGCGGCTTCACCGCGGCGGGACTCCCCGTCGGCCTGCACCTCGTCGGCCCGGCCTTCGGCGAAGACCGCCTCCTCTCCGTCGCCGCCGCCTACCAGGCCTCCACCGACTGGCACCTCCGGCGGCCGCCGGAGGCGTCGTTGGATCGTTCCATCGTTTGATCGTTGGATCGTTCGCCTGCCAGCCCACCCAACCATCCAACCATCCAACGAATCAACCATCCAACGATCCAACGATCCAACGATTCAACGATTCAACGATCCAACGAACAATCCCGCAACCCCGGAATCCCGAAAATGTCCGCCACCGAATACATCGCCTCCATCGGCCTCGAAGTCCACGTCCAGCTCAAGACGCGCACCAAGATGTTCTGCTCCTGCCCCGCGCACCGCGAAGACGACCCGCCGAACACCAACGTCTGCCCCGTCTGCCTGGGCCTTCCCGGCGCCCTGCCGGTACCCAACCGCGAAGCCATCCGCAAGACCGTCAAGACCGGCCTGATGATGGGCTCCACCATCTCCCTGCGCAGCCGCTTCGACCGCAAGAACTACTTCTATCCCGACATGCCCAAGAACTACCAGATCACCCAGCAGGAGCGCCCCCTCTGCATCGGTGGCGGCCTCGAGATCGAAGTCAACGGCAAAAAGAAATACATCCGCCTCAACCACATCCACCAGGAAGAAGACGCCGCCAAGATCACCCACCTCGAGCACTCCTCCGAGATCGACTACAACCGCGCCTCCACGCCCCTCATGGAGATGGTCACCGAGCCCGACATGTCCACCCCCGACGAAGCCATCGCCTTCCTGACCGCCCTGCGCGAAATGCTCATCTACGCCGGCATCAGCGAATGCGACCTCGAGCGCGGGCACATGCGCTGCGACGTCAACTCCTCCATCCGTCCCGCCGGAACCGACCGCCTCGGCGTCAAGTGCGAGATCAAGAACATGAACACCTTCCGCGGCATCCACCGCGCCCTCGAGTACGAACTCCGCCGCCAGCAATCCGTCCTCGAATCCGGCGGCACCCTCCGCCAGGAGACCCGCCGCTGGGACGACGAAGCCGGGGCCACCTTCCCCATGCGCTCCAAGGAATACGCCCACGACTACCGCTACTTCAACGAACCCGACCTCCCGCCCGTCGTCCTCGACCAGGCCACAATCGACCAATGGCGCACCGAGATCCCCGAACTCCCGCGCGCCCGCCGCGCCCGGTTCGTGTCCGACTACGGCCTGCCCGAATACGACGCCGGCGTCCTGACCGCCGACCGCGCCATCGCCGACTGGTACGAAGCCGCCGCCCGCGCCTCCAAAAACCCCAAAGCCGTCTCCAACTGGGTCATGGGCGAACTCCTCCGCGCCCTCGGCGAGAAGGGCCTCACCATCGCCGACGCCAAGATCACGCCCGCCGCCCTGGCCTCCCTCCTCGACCTCCTCGACAAAAAGACCATCAACGGCCCGGCCGCCAAAGAAGTCTTCCAGATCCTCTTCGACCAGGGCGGCGACCCCGCCGAAATCGTGAAGGCCAAAGGTCTCGCCCAGGTCAGCGACACCGGCGCCATGGAAACCTTCGCCGAGCAGGCCATCGCGGCCAATCCCAAATCCGTCGACGACTACCGCAGCGGCAAACAAGCCGCCCTCATGTACCTGGTCGGCCAAGTCATGAAGCTCTCCCGCGGCAAAGCCAACCCCCAGCTCGCCGCCGAAATCCTCCGCGCCAAACTCGCCCCGTAGCGCGGCTCAAGAAACAGCGTAGCTTCTGCTCGGTCTTCCAGACATGTTGGTAATGAGTTCCTGGACGCTATGAAAAAGCCATTGAACAAATGCCGCGCGCCGGAGCATGATGCGAGCCAGCAGGTGATTGGTTACCACCCGCTGTCCGCATGGGAGACGTCCAGCCCCACCTTGGGCCAAA
>JAFYAC010000071.1 GCA_017540905.1 Kiritimatiellia bacterium
CCGGCCCCGGCCCCGGTTCCGGCTCCGCAGGTCGTTCCGCAGGCCACTCCCGGCACCGTCCCGCAAGCCGCTTCACCCGTCCCATCCGAGCCTGACGCCCAACCCCGCCCCGCGGCCCCGTCCGTTCCACAGGCAACGGCGCAGACCGTTCCTTCAGACCCCCAGGTGCCCGCCGCGCCCGCCGCCACGCCGGAAACACCGCGCGTTCCCCCCGCCGTCCCGGCCAGCGCGCCTACCGCCAAACCCGCTCCCCGCACTCCAACCGCCCCCGTCACCCTCTCCTCCCCCGACACGTCCGACACTCCCGACACCCTCCAGGCGCTCCCCGTAGCCCCGCCGCCCGAGGCACCCGCCATCCCCGTAGCGGCCATCCTCGAACCCTCCCTGGCCTCGGAAATCTCGCGGGCCAACGCCAAGATGCTTTCCGCGGCGGTCGAAGAAATGGCCGCGGCCGTGCGCGCCACGCCCGCCCTCGCGCAGGGCGAAGGACTCCTCCACATCCAGCTCAAGGCCGACATCCTGGACGGCTCCCAAATCCAGCTGTCCCTATCCGGCGGCACCCTGTCCGTCCAGATCGACGCGGCGACGCCCGACGCCCAAGTTCTGGTCGAGCGTTGCCGTCCCCAGCTGGAGGCGGCCCTGGCCGCCCGCGCCTCGGCCCCCGGCGGCACCTACCACACCGTCCACGTGACCGTGAAGAAAGGCAAAGACGATGAAACCGTTTGAAGTACTGGCCGCGCTCCCCGCCTGGGCCAACGCCACGCCGACCGCCCTGCTCGACTCCCCGGCCTGGGCCATGCCGTGCCGCCTCGGCGACGCGCCCTGCACGCTGCGCCTCGACGCGCCCCTCCCGGCCGACACCCTGCGCATCGCCGTGCGCTTCGGCGACGACCCGCACACGCTCGCCCTCGCCGACACCCCGCGCCATCCCGAACTCCACGCGCTGTGGGCCGACCGCACCGGCGTCCCCGAGGCCATCCTGCTGGCCCTGGCCGAACGCGAATGCGGCCCCCTGTTCCAGTTGCTGGAGAACTCCATGCGCCGCCAGCTCCGCGTCGAAGGCCTGGCCCCCGACGCCGCCCCCGCGGCCCCCGCCCCCCTCTCCGCACGCCTCCTGGGCGAAGACGGCTCCGAGCTGCTCTCCTTCGCCCTCTCCCGCACACCCGCCGTCGTGGCCGCCTGGGGCCAGCTCCGCTTCATACAGGCCGCCCATCCCGCCGTCCGCGACGCCGTCCTCCCCGCCGAAACCGAATACGCCGCCTTCTCCCTTTCCCCCGCCGACCTCGCCTCCCTCGCGCCGGGCGACGCCCTGCTGCTGCCCGAACTCGACAACGCCGGCATCCCGGTCCGGGTCATCGACCGCCGCTTCGCCGTCGCCGCCACCGTCGAGCCGTGGACCGACGCCAACCTTCTGCGCGTGCTGGCCGACATCCCGTCCTCCGACCCCGCCGCTTCCACCACCGTCGGCGACCTGCTCGACGCGGCCGCGCGCACCGAAGCGCCCCCCGCCCCGCCGCCGCCGCCGGAGGGCACCCCCCTGCGCCTGGTCCGCGGCGCCCGCTCCCTCGCCGGGGGCCGCCTCGAACGCCTGGGCAACGCCTGCGCCTTCATGGCCGAGAGCGTGACCCCGGAGACCCTTGCGATACCCTGACCGACCCAGCCGCCACCCCACCGACCGGAGCCAGCCCGCCATGTTCCATACCGACCCATTCTCGCTGATTGTCCTCTTCGTCGGGCTGTCCCTGCTGCCCTTCGTCGCGATGATCGCCACGAGCTACCTCAAGATCGTCGTCGTCATGTCCCTCATCCGCAACGCCCTGGGCATCCAGTCCATCCCCCCGAACATGGTCATCAACGCGCTGGCCATGATCCTGACCTTCTACATCATGGCGCCCGTCTGCAACGAGTCCTGGCAGATTGCCCAGACCGAGCTCGCCAACAAGCCCGCCGCCGTCTACGAAACCGACGCCCTGGCCCGGGCCGCCGAACCCTTCCGCGAATTCCTGGTGCGCCAGACCTCCCCCCAGTCGCGCGTCTTCTTCGTGACCACGGCGGAGCGCCTGTGGGGCGACCGCGAAAACGACGAACCGGCCGTCGTCGATCCCGACTCCTTCTACATCCTCCTGCCCGCCTTCTGCGTGTCCGAGCTGACCAAATCCTTCCAGATCGGCTTCCTCGTCTACCTGCCCTTCATCGCCATCGACATCATCGTCTCCAACATCCTCCTGGCGATGGGCATGATGATGGTTTCGCCGGTCACCATCTCCCTTCCCTTCAAGCTCCTGCTGTTCGTGATGGTCAACGGCTGGACGCTCCTCATCCAAGGCCTCGTCCGGGGGTACGTGCAATGAACCAAGCCCAGATTCTCGAATACGCCCGCACCTGCCTGATCCTGGTCCTGCGCCTGTCCCTCCTGCCGATCCTCGTCGCGACGGTCATCGGCATCCTGGTCTCGCTCCTCCAGGCCCTGACGCAGATCCAGGAGCAGACCCTCGGCTTCGCCGTCAAGCTCATCGCCATCTCCGTCACCCTCCTGGCCTGCGCCTCCTGGATGGGCTCCCAGCTTCTCCTCTACACACAGGACATCTTCAACCACTTCGCCCTCCTCCGCTGACCCGGTCCGGCGATGCGGAAGTGTTTCACGGAATCTCGGCATTGGGCTTCGGCCATGGACGCGGCGCGGGCCATGGCGGAGGCGGAAAGGACAAAACAACGATGATGGAAGCGGACGCGATTTCCAAGCAGGCCCCCGTGGCGGAGGCCCCCCTCCAACCCGCCCTGCGCCGTTGCCTGGCGCTGGTGCTGGCGCTCTTCTGCCTGTGCGGCGTGTTCGACCACGCCTTCTGGGGTCCCAACGACTCCCGCGAGGGCGCGATGGTCTGGGAGATGGAGCAGGCCGACCGCTGGGTCTCCCCCACGATCGACGGCGTCCCCTACCTCGAAAAGCCGCCCCTCCTCCACTGGACCGCCCGCATCCTGCGCACCGCCCTCCCCGCCCGCGGGGGCGAAGGCGGGCTCCGTCTCCCCGCCGCCCTCTTCGGCTTCGCCGCGTCCCTCTCCGCGGTGTGGTTCGGCCGCCGCCTCGGACGCGAGCGCGCCGGATGGATGGCGGCCTTCATGTGCGTGACCGCCGCGCAGTACATGGAGTACTCCCGCGTTGTCCTCACCGACACCTGCGTCGCCGCCTGCGTCGCCGCCTGCGTCGTCCTCTTCTGGAAGACCTGGACCCGCCCGGACCGCCGCGCCCTCCACTGGCTCCCCTTCCTCCTCGCCGCCGCCGCCACCTTCTACGCCAAGGGCTTCGTCGGACCCGCCCTCGTCTGGGCCGGATGCGGACTCTTCCTCCTCTGGAAGCGCCAGTGGAAGCTCGTCTTCGCCCTCCCCCTCGCCTACCTCATCCTCCAGGCGCTCTTCGTCCTCCCCTGGGCCTGGGCCCTCTGGCGCGACGGCGGCGAACCGCTCCTCCGCTCCGCCCTTTGGGACAACCAGTTCGGACGCTTCTTCGTCTTCGGCACCCCCGAAGACCACCCCGAGCTGCCCATCGACCCCTACTTCGTCCACAAGGAAGACATCTTCTTCTACCTCCGCATGCTCCCCGGCATGTGGCTCCCCTGGACCCTGCTGGCCATCGGCGGCCTCGTCCACGCCTGCCGCCACCGCGGCGCCCCGTCGCTCGCGTGCGAGACGGGGACGTTCCTGCGCTTCGCCCTCGGCGGACAGCTCCTCCTCCTGCACCTCTCCAGCGCCAAGGTCGCCAACTACATGCTTCCCGCCTATCCCCTCTTCATGCTCTTCGCCGCCGTCTGGATCCACGACGTCCTCCCCGCCACCCGCCCCAAGTCCCCCGTACGCCTCGCCTGCGCCACCACCGCCTGGCTGTGCGCCGTCGCCGCGATGGGGCTCCCCCTTGCCGCCGCCGTCGGCCTCTTCTACCGCCACAAGGGCTTCGTCGCCCTTTCCGCGCTCGGCTGGCCGCGCGCCGCCTGGTGCCTCGCCCTCGCCGCCGCCCTCCTCGCCTACGCCGTCTGGGCCATCCGCCGCTTCATCCGCCTCTGGAAAACCGACGGCGGCCCCCTGCCCGCCATGCGCCTGCTCCCCGTCGCCTTCGCCGCCGCGCTGATCCTCGGCATCTCCGCCGGATTCCCCCCTTACGACGCCCACCGCTCCCCCGCCGCCTTCGGCGCGCGCCTCCGCCGCGAACTCGACGCCGGCCGCCGCGTCTGGCTCGGCCCCATGGCCGAAAAGCACGTCGGCGCCTGCATCTACTACTCCGGCACCGTCCTCCCCGCCCTCGGCCTCGACGCCGCCGCACGCGACACCCTCCTGCGCGCCTCCGCCGACGGCCCCGTCGCCATCGTCATGACCCGCGACATGTGGGAAAAGCAGGCCGCCCCCGCCGGATGGTCCCCCGCCTTCGCCCCCGTCCCCGACCCTTCCCCCGCCCCCCTCAACTACGCCTCCGCCCGCTTCCGCCTCATCGCCCCCTCCATCGATCCCGCGACCGCCCCCGCCGACCGCTGACGCGCGGCGACGGGTGCCCCCTCCCCCCCGCCGTCAAGTCAAGGCCGGTCCGGCGCCCGCCCCGCCTCCGCCAGCTGCCGGTACAGCTCCTTCTCCTTCTCCGAGGGGTGCGCCGGAACGACGACCCGCACTTCCGCGAAGATGTCCCCGCGCTTCCCCTGCCGGTCCGGCAGCCCCTTCCCGTTGAGCCGCAGGCGCGCCCCGTTCTGCGTCCCCGGCCGTATCGTCAGCACCGCCGGCCCATCCAGCGTCGGCACCCGCACCTTGGCCCCCAGCACCGCCTCCCAGGGCGCCAGCGGCACCGTGCAGTCCAGGTCGTGGCCGTTGACCTTGAACACCGGATGCGGCAGCACCTTCAGCGCCAAATACAAATTTCCCCCGCCCGGACCCTGCCCCGGCAACCGGATGCGCGTCCCGTCCACGGCCCCCAGCGGAATCTTCACGTTGAACGTCTTGCGCTCCACCCGGCCGTCCGCGCCGGGCACCCCAAGCGCCACCTTGCGCGGCGCCCGCGAATACAGCTCCTCCAGCGACACCGCCAGCTCCGCCTCCGCGTCCTGCCCGTGCGGCGTGAAGCCGCCCATCCCGCCCATGCCGCCCATGCCTCCCATGCCACCCATCCCGTGCATGCCGCCCATGCCCCCCATGCCGCCCATCCCCATCCCGCCGAACAGCTGCGAGAAGAAGTCGCTGAACCCGCCCGCGCCGCCGACGCCGCCGAAATCGAAATGGATGCCACCGCCCCGCCCCCGGAACGCCTCTTCCCAACCGGGCGGCGGCGTGAAATCCTGCCCCGCCTTCCAGTTCGCGCCCAGCGTGTCGTAGCGTTTGCGCTTCTCGGGGTCGGACAGCACCTCGTAGGCCTCATTGATTTCCTTGAACTTGGCCTCCGCCCCGGCCTCCTTGTTGACATCCGGATGGTACTTGCGCGCAAGCTTCCGGAACGCCTTCTTGATGGCGTCCGGCGTAGCGTCCCGCGGGATGCCCAGCGTTTCGTAGTAGTCGATGTATTTCATGGCGGACGGTTCCTTTCTCTCTCAACCGGCCCCATACCATACGGCGGTTTCCCCCCTTCCGCAAATCCCCCGGCCGTCAATCTTTCTTGAAGGACCGCCCGCCGCCCGGCTTCTTCCCGAACGGTTTTTTCCCGAACGGCTTCTTCCCAAACGGTTTCTTGCCAAACGGTTTCTTGCCAAAGGGTTTCTTTCCGAACGGCGGTTTCTTCCCAAACGGTTTCCTGCCGAACGGCTTTTTCCCGAACGACCTCTCCTCCCCGAAATTCCCTCCACCCTCCGCCCCGTCCTCCGCCGGCCTGCGCCCGAACGGCTTGCCAAACGGCTTCTTCCCATAAGGCTTTCCGAACGGCTTCTTGCCAAAGGGTTTCTTCCCGAACGGCTTCCTTCCGAACGACCTCTCCCCGAAACTCCCCTCGCGCTCCCCATCCTCATCCCTCTCCCCGAACGCCCGCTTCCCGAACGGCTTCTTCCCGAAAAACTTCTTCTTCCCGCCGAACGGCTTCTTCCCGAAAGGCTTTTTGCCAAACCTTCTCCGCTCCCCACCGTCCCCAAACTCCCCCTCGTCCCCATCCTCCCCTCTCCCGTCCCCCCAGCCTATGTGTTTTGCTTCTTCGGCTTCCCCTGCCCCTGCCTCTTCCGCCTCCTTCCCCTCCACCCCATACGGCCGCCTCAACGCCCGCACCCCTTTCCCGAACCCCTTCCGCTCCGCCCTCTCCTCCCGCTCCTCCCGCATTTCCCCGCCGGCCTCAATGTCCCCGCCCAGCTCCACCGCATCCAGCAACTCCCGCCCCTCCTCCTGCGGCTCCTCCTCCCCGAACCCGCCAAAAAACTTCTTCTTGCCGAAAGGCTTCTTCCCGAACGGTTTCTTCCCAAACGGTTTCTTTCCAAAGGGTTTCTTCCCGAACGGCTTCTTCCCGAAAACCTTTTTGTGCCTGGGCATCTCCCCGAAGTCCCGCCCCTCCCCACGGCCCCCCTCCGACGCCTCCCCGCCTTCCCCGAACTCGCTCCGCGGGATGCGCCGGAACGATCGCTTCGCCGCCTTGCCGGCATCCGCGCCGCCGAACCGCTTCCGCCGGTACGAGCCGAAGCCGTTGAAGTTCCCGTCGTCGGTCGCATCGCCGACCTTGCCATCGAAATTGGAATCGCGAGTCGTGTTCATGGCCCCGCACCCTGCGCTTCCCACGGCCGGAAATCAAGGCTTTTCGCCCGCCCGAAAAAATCCGACGAAAAAACTTGCCACGCCCCTTTCTCTCGCGTATTGTCCTCCACCGTCAACCACGAGGTTAACGCTATCCCGGTGCTCGGGTGGTGGAATTGGCAGACACGCATGTTTGAGGGGCATGTGGGGCAACCCGTGGGGGTTCGAGTCCCCCCTCGAGCACCATCTTTCCTGAACCGCGCCGCGCGCGCATTGCGCCCCGGTTCCATCTCTCCCCCCCGACGCACCCCACCGCTTCGCCCCGTCCCCGGCGTCTGGACAACAAAAAACCGCGCGGAAACCGCACGGCCTTTTTTCGTCCCGGATTTGGTGGAGGGTAGGAGGTTCGAACTCCCGACCTCCTGAATGCCATTCAGGCGCTCTACCAACTGAGCTAACCCCCCAAATCCTCAGACGATGCCCGCGTTCTACCACGCCCCCCCCCGCTTGTCAACGCCCGATTTTGCCTTTTTGCATTTTTTCGCTTCTCCCGCCCCCCGCCCTCCCCCCCATCCCTCCCCCCTTCCGCGCCACCCCGAAATCCACTTTTGCAATTACGGAAAATACAGGGATTTCCTTCCATTTCCCTTGATGCCCCCCCCCTTCCAAACCCGGCGCCGCCCCGCCTTTCCGCAAACCACCCTTGACAATCAAGTGGCGTGATTTTACGGTTCAACCCGTTTTGGACACGGGCATGGCGCGCCCCCTGACACGATTTAGAAAAGCAACCACGGGAAACAATCCACATGACGACCTACAAACGATTTCTCATCCTGGCCGCGGCGCTGGCCGCCGCGGCATCCCTCTCCGCGACCGCCCAGGAGGGCCCGGCCCCCGAAGGCGGCTCGCCGGATGGCGCCCCTGCGGCGCCGCAGGGCCCGAAGCCGTCGATGTTCCTGGTGGGGGTGGCGAAGGCGGGGACGGTGGACCACAATCCGGTGCGGACGTTCAGCGGCCGGGTGCTCTCGCCGGAGACGGTGGCGGTCGTCGCGCAGGTGGCGGGGGAGGTCAAGAAGGTGAACTTCGAGGAAGGCGCGCACCTCAAGAAGGGCGCGGTGATGTACAAGATCGACCCCGTCAAGTACGAGGCCGCCGTCGCCTCGGCCAAGGCGCAGGTGGCGCAGGCCGCCGCGAGCGCGGACTACGCGCGCAAGTCGTTCGACCGCGCCCAGGCGCTGTTCGACAAGAAGGTCGCCTCCCCCGACGACCTCGACGCGGCCACCTCCGCCAAGGCGCAGGCCGAGGCCACCCTCGCGGCGGCGGAAGCGGCGCTGGTCACGGCGGAGGACAACCTGGCGCACTGCACGATCAAGGCGCCGGTGGACGGCAAGGTGGGGCTGAACGCGGCGGCGGCGGGCAACTACGTCTCGACGGCGTCGGGCGCGCTGGCGACGATCGTGCGCCAGGACCCGGTGCGGGTGGCGTTCGCGCCGGGCTCGCGCGACTACCTGGCGGTGTTCGGCGGCGAGAAGGGGCTCAAGGAGCTCTTCGCGGTGGGCGTGCGCCTGGCGGACGGGACGCTGCTGGAGGGCGGCGAGATCGAGTTCGCGGGCAACGAAGTGAACGCCTCCACGGACACGATGCCCGTCTACGCGCGCTTCGCGAACCCCGACGGCCTGCTCGTCCCCGGCGCGACGGTGAAGGTCGAAGTGCAGGCGCGCGAACCCCGCCGCTACGTCTCGCTCCCCGTCACGGCGGTGCAGCGCGACGGCGACCAGGCGTTCGTCTGGATGGTGGGCGAGAACAACCTCCCCGTCCGCCGCGACATCGAAGCCGGCCCCGCGACGGCCACCTACCAGACCGTCCTCTCCGGCCTCGAAGCCGGCGAAGAAGTGATCGTCCGCGGCACCCACAAAGTCATGCCCGGCGTCCCCGTCGAGCCCGTGGAGCTGTAAAAGGCAAAACTCTTGATGCCGCTCTCCTTGCAAGCCCCTCCCCGAAAAAAGGCCAGACGCCGTCTGGCCTTTGGGCGACGGCGTTCCGATGCTACTCCGCGTGTTTGCCGCCCGTCGATTGGTCTTGGCGGAAGGAGGCGCGCCATGAGGCCGGTCAGGGAACGTCGCCTGGGAGGTGCGGCTTTCAGCCGCGCCTTTGAGAACGGGATGCGACTGGAAGTCGCACCACCCGGGAGAGGCGCGCCATGAAAGCGGCTGGGAAGTGGATTTTGCGCGGACTGGCGGTTTTCTGCGCGGTCGTGTTTGCGGGATTGCTGCTGGACGGCTTCTGGAGCAGTCCGTTCTCCTTTTGCATCATCTGGCGGTGGGTGGCCCTGTGCTGCGCGCTGCCCTGCATCGCGGCCTGGTGGCTGATTCGGGAAGGGCGGCGGCTCCGCGACGGCAGGGACGGGGGCGGGACCGCTTTCGCGGTGGCCGGTGCGGCGCTGTTCCTCCTCGTGGCGGCGGGCGTGGGCCGCTTCCTGTACACCTCCGGACCGTGGTTCGACGGCATCGCCGCGCAAGGCACGACGCCGGACGGCGACGAATGGGTCCTTTCGCAAGCCTGGATCGACTGGGACGATGCCTATGGCCTCCGCCTGTTCACCCGCAAGCCGGGCGGGATGTGGCACTCCTGGTGGGGTGGCCCCTTCTGGAAAGCCCACCAATCCCCGGACCGTTACGAAGTCCGCCTGGATGGATCCCGCCACTGGCCGGAAATCCACTTTGCGCGCGGCGGCGAACGCATCTTCCAACACAACCGGCAGGACATGCACCCCGCCGACCTTTCGCCCGCCGACCTCCACGCCGCCCACCGCGCCGAAACGGGCCCGAACCGCTCCCTCCTCGCCTCATGGAAAGCACCGCAAGGGGGCGGACAATGAGCATGCGCCTCCGGCGGCCCGCCCGCGGTCGGCGGGGAGTTTTCCAACCATTGGAAAAAAACTTTCCAATCATTGGAAAAACCGGCGCGAATTTTCCAACCATTGGAAAAATATTTTCCAATCATTGGAAAAAACCGGAAAATTCTTTCCAATCATTGGAAAACCGCCGAAAAATTTTTCCAATCGTTGGAAAACTCGCCGCCCTCCTTCTCCTGCTGGCGGCGCCGTCGGCGCGCGCGGAAGACACGGTCTGGATGCCCGACCCCGCCGCCGTGGTCCGCTATACGCGGACGGGCCCCTGGGACCGCACGGAGCGCGAAGTGCCGAAGGCCGAAGGAGACGGCATCATCGAGCTGCTGCGCGGCTGGGAATCATTCGAGGACTGCCGCCCGAGTCCGCAGGAGGAAAGGGCCAAGTGGATTGTACGCCCGTGGTTGCCGGCACCCAACCTTGTCCTCACCGCATTTTCGGAAAACGGGCTGATTGGGCACATCGAATTCCACAAGCGCACGGACTGCGCCACGGGCGGAACCCGCCTCGAAGTGGCCCTCCCCGGCGTCCGGAAGCACGTCCCCGGGGAAGCGGCGGACATGCTGCTTTCATTGTTCGACGCATGGGAAGAGGCCGATTGGAAGGCGTTCCGCAACGCCGAGCCCTTCCCGCGCCGCTATGTCCTCGAATCGAACCGGCATGACGGCGGCACGCTTTCCGGCGTCGCCCGCCTGTTTTACGGCGACGGCAATCTCTGGCGCATCATCTGGGAGGCCAACAAAGCCGCCGTTCCCGACCCGGACCGCCCCAAACCCGGCACCTCCCTCGTGATTCCCGCCCTGGCGGAAGGGGCCGCGCCGTGACGGCAGGGCGGCAAAGGCGGCGTTTTCCCGTCCGATTGCAATCGAAGGCATTCGACGGCACGTGGTTTTCCCCGGCGTTCCCCTCTGGAATCCCATCCGCCCGGACTTCCAACCCATGAAAAAACTCTTCCACATCCTCTTCGACACCGCTTGGGGGCCCGCCGCCGCCTGGGTTGTCGCCGGGGCCCTGGCAGGGGTTGCCTCCAATGCTTGCGCCGTTCATCCGGGCGACCCACGATCCACCATGCTCCTTGTCCTCGTCTGCCTGCCGCTTCTTTTGGCCGCCCTTGTCGCCTTGGGCGCGTTTGTCCGCTCGCTTCTGCGCCGGCGCTTTCTCCACGCCCTGCTCCAGATTCTCTTGATTGTTGCCGCCCAGGCGGCAACCGGCGTGGCCGTTGTCCCGTTGCTCGCTCCGGCCAACCGTTCGACTCCCATCCACACCCCGGACGCTCCACCCTCTCCTGACTCCTCCCTCCCCCCTTCCGCCCCTCCCGTCTCCCAGACATCCGAGTCCGCGCAGCGGCATTCGAGGCATTCTTGTAGATTCCGGCCTCCCGCTTTCTTTCCGCAATTTGTCCGCCCGCAGGGCGCACCGCATCTTGTCACTTGTCACTTGTCACTGTGCCGGAGCCGCCCCCTTCCCGGGGTTGACGGAACAGGTCAAATGAACTAGTCTTCATGGCAGAAAGGAACGCCCCCCATGACGGAACCCGCACCTGCAATCGGATTGTTCGAAGCCAAGACGCATTTTTCGCGCATCGTCGACGACGTGGTCAACGGGCGCAGCGGCGCCGTGCCGGTGATGCGCCGCGGGAAACCGGCCGTGTACATCGTGGCGGACGCCTTCTACCGCCAGGCCACCGCCGGGGCCTCCCCGGGCATCCGCTACGGGCTGGCCAAGGGCAAATACCGGTTGGCGCGCGGCATCGACGCCGGCAACGCCGAAGTCCTCCGGCTCTTCCGCGGCGGTGAAGCGTGAAGTACCTGCTGGACACGCACCTGCTGCTCTGGGCCATCGTGGACGACCCCGCCTTCCCTCCGCGCGTCCGCAAGCTCCTGGCGGAAAGCGGCGCCGAGGCCTACTTCAGCGCCGCGTCCGTCTGGGAGGTGGCCATCAAGAACGGCCTGCCCCGCCGCTCGCTGGGGATACCGGCGGACGCCTTCCGGCGCGAATGCCTGGCGGCGGGCTTCCGCGAACTGCCCGTTGCGTCGCGCCACGCGGCGGCGGTCGAGTCGCTCCCGCACCGCCACGAGGACCCCTTCGACCGCATCCTCCTCGCCCAGGCCATCGAAGAAGACTGCACCTTCCTGACCCACGACACCCTCCTCCCCTCCTACGGCCCTCCCGTCCGCCGCGTGTGACCCGTCCGCCCGGAAAACCGCAGCACTTCAGTACCGCCCTCCATATTCCTTCCGCGCTTCGGCCGTCCATTTGGCGACGAAACCGCCCTTTGCATCCGTGTAGGCATCCCGGTCGTGCTCATGCCGCTTCCACAGGCGGAGCTTCAGCGATTCATATTCCTTCGCGGCGTCGGGGTGCTCGTTCAGGTAATCGCGGAAGTACAGCTCGCCGTTGTCCCCGGCATGCCGCAGGTGGATATGGTACACCTTGTCCGCAAACCCGTTTGGGGTATATCCCTTGTTGAGCGAGATCCTGGCCGCCCCGGCGGACATGACGGCAAAGCCGTTCCGTTCCAATATCCGGGCCAGGTCCTCCAATCCGCAGCTTTCGGGCACTTCGACCAGCACATCGACAATGTTCTTTGCCCATATCCCTTTGATCGCCGTGCTCCCGATGTGGCTGATCCTGCGGATGGGGCGGCCTGCGAACAGTTTCTCCAGCAGGATTTCCATCTCCCTGTAGTCCTCCGCCCACTTGCCATCAGGCTCGACAAGGACGATCGGAAACAGCTTCCACAAATCTTCCAACGACATCTCCGACAATTCTTTTCCCATGGCTGCCAACTCCCCAAGCGCCGATTTGCCGTCGGCCCTTTGCATGCAAATTCCGTAGAGCCACCAGCGCTCTTCACCGCCTTCCGCTTATATCCCCGCCCCCCTTGCCCCGCAAGAAAAAGAAGGTGCCCCGAATGCCCTTTCCTTTGGGCGGATTGGAACGGGATTTTCCAAGCGCACCCCATCCACGGCCCGCCCGCGCAGCGGGCGCACCGCACTGAAAGGGTGAAAGGTTGAGGGAGTCCGTTGAAGGGCCATTCTTCGACTTTTCAACCTTTCGACTTTTCAACCTTTCACCCGCCGGGGCGGCCGCCGCGACGCGCGTTTCCCGTTGTCTCGCGCCGCTCCTTCTGCTAGACGTTCCCATGCAACCACACCTCCACGAACCAGAAGGGAACAAGGAGTGAGAACCATGGAGATGAAAAGCGGAAAAATGAAGCGGAAGGTGACGCCATGACGGCGGGACGGAAGTGGCTCTTGGGGGGATTGCTCGCGGTCGGCGCGGCGGCGGCGTTTTGCGGGCTTGCGTACTGGTTCTGGCGCGACGCGGTGTCGGTACTCGCCCTGGTTTGGGTGCTTTGGATCCTGCTCGGCATCCCCGTCGCCTTGTGCGGATGCCTCTACTGGGCCGGACGCCGGCGCATCGGCTCCGGACGCCGCGGCGGACGGGCGATGGTCGGCGCGGCCCTGGCGGGCGGCGTGCTGGCCACCGCATTTTTCGGCTATTACCTCTGGATTGCCGGGCCGTGGTACAACGGCATCGTCCTGCGCGGGACGGCTCCGGACGGCGGCGAATACATCCTCTCCCAGGCGTGGACCGACTGGTTCGACGGCTACGACATCCGCCTCTTCCACCGCCAGCCGGACGGACAATGGCTCTCGCGCTGGGGCGGCTACAATTGGGAGTCGTATTACCGCGGCTACGAAATCGAGTGGAGCGGCCGCGCCCCCGTGATCCGGCTGGCCGACGGCAGCGAGCGCGGCTTCAACCACCGTCCCGACCGCCAAACCACCCATCCCGCTTTCCTTTCGCCCGACGACCTCCACGCCCTCCACCTCGCCGAAATGCGCACCGACCGCTCCATCCCCGGCATCTGGCACATCCTGAACAATGCGGATTCGGAAAGAGGCGCGCAATGAAAAAGGAACGGCCCCGAATGCGGATAGATAAGCTCCAGGAATAAGGGGCCAGGCCCAAACTTCCGCACTCCAGCCGTCCCTTTGTTTTCTTTTGTCCTTTTGTGCAAAAGCGCTCTCCAAGCCCTCCGCGTCTCCGCGTGGGTTTTCCTTCCCGAATCCCTCCCGCTCCCTTGTCGGACTTGGCGGACTTTGAGTGGGACATTCTTCCGCCCTCCATCCGCCATGGCGCGGCAAGATGCCGCACCCCCGGAAGTGGCGCGGAAGCTTCCGGGCATGCATCGCGGGGATTTCGGCGGGGCGGCTTCCAGGTAGGGCGCTGGATGTGAGATTACGGAAAACATTGGGCTTTTCGCTTGTTTTCCGCTTTCCAGGCGCCCCGCGGGCGTCCCGCCCGCGCCCCGACTGCACACCCGCGAAGGGTTGAAAGGTTGAAGGGTTGAAAGGTTGAGGGAATGGTCCGTCCTTCATCTTTTCACCCTTTCCACCTTTCAACCTTTCACCTTTTCAACCTTTCAACCTTTCAACTTTTCAACCTTTCAACCTTTCAACCTTTCACCGGGCTTCGTGCTTTGCACATTCGCCCTTGCGGGGGGAGGGGGAAAATGGGTAGGATGGGGGGTCTCCGCGCAATGCGGGGGTAGTGTCTCCAAGGAAAGGATGTCATCCATGTTCAGCAAAATCTTCATCGACCGGCCGAGGCTCGCGTTCGTGTGTTCGATCGTGCTCATGCTCGCGGGGGCCATCTGCGTGACGAAGCTGCCCGTGGAGGAGTACCCCGACATCGCGCCGCCCCAGATCTACGTGATGTGCAATTACCCCGGCGCCACCTCCCAGACCGTCCTCGACACGGTCGGCACCGCCATCGAGTCCGAAATCAACGGCGTCGACGGCCTGCTCTACTACTCCGCCAACGCCGAGGACAACGGCAATTTCTTCGCCCAGGTCTATTTCCAGCCCGGCACCGACACCGACATCGCCATGGTCAACGTCCAGAACGCCGTCAAGCGCGCCGAGCCCTCCCTCCCCGAGGAGGTCACCCGCCAGGGCGTGCGCGTGAACAAGCAGTCGAGCGACATCCTGGGCGTCTACGCGTTCATGACCGACGGCTCGCACATGAGCTCGATGGAGCTGAACAACTACGTCTCGAAGAACATCGCCGACGCGCTCTCCCGCGTCGACGGCGTCGGCTCCGTCACCGCCATGGGCGACACGTACGCGATGCGCATCTGGCTCGACCCCGTCCGCATGGACGGCCTCGGGGTCACGGTCGCCGAGGTCAACGCCGCCGTCGCCTCGCAGAACCTGCAGGCGACGGCCGGCAGCGTCGGCGGCGAGCGCGCGAACCCGTACGTGCAGTACCGCATCAGCACGATGGGCCGCCTGCAGACGCCGGAGCAGTTCGAAAACATCGTGGTGCGCACGGACGCGGCGGGCAACGTGCTGCGCATCCGGGACATCGGCCGCGCGGAGCTGGGGGCGCAGATGACGTCGTTCATCGGCGAGTTCAACGGCCACGGCGCCGTCGCCATGCTCGTCTACCGCGACACCGGCGCCAACGCCGTCGGCACCAGCGCCCGCGTCAAGGCGGAGCTGGAGCGCTGGCGCGAGAGGCTGCCCGAGGGGGTGGACTTCCAGCTGACGTACGACCCGTCGCAGTCGGTCATCGTCTCGCTCAAGGAGACGGCGTTCACGCTGGTGCTGACGCTGTGCCTGGTGATCCTCATCACGTACCTCTTCTTGCAGGACTGGCGGGCGACGATCGTGCCGGCGGTGGCGATCCCGGTCTCGCTGCTGGGGGCGTTCCCGTTCGTGTACGCGCTGGGGTTCTCGCTGAACACGCTGACGCTCTTCGGCCTGGTGCTGGTGATCGGGTCGCTGGTGGACGACGCGATCGTCGTCGTCGAGAACTGCCAGTCCCTCATGCAGCGCGAAAAGCTCTCCGCCCGCGCCGCCGCCATCAAGTGCATGGAGCAGATCACCGGCGCCATCATCGCGACGACCCTCGTCACCGTCGCCTGCTACGTCCCGCTCGCGTTCTACGGCGGCATGGTCGGTACCATCTACGTGCAGTTCGCCGTGACGATGTGCGTGTCGCTCTGCATCTCGACCTTCGTGGCCATGACCCTCTCGCCGGCCCTCTGCTCCCTCGTGCTGCGGCCGCCGCGCGAGAAGCCCGCGAAGATCTTCGCCCCCTTCAACCTCCTCGTGGACGGCTCGCGCAAGTTCAGCAACCTGTTCGTCGGGTTCCTCGTGCGGCGGAGCGTGTTCGCGGTCGCGATCCTGGCGCTCTTCGTCGCGGGCATCTGGGGCGTGTCCAAGCTCGTCCCCGGCTCCTTCCTGCCCGAAGAAGACAAGGGCATCGTCTTCTGCGACATCGGCCTGCCCGAAGGCGCCTCCCTCGAGCGCACCATGGACTCCGTCCGCGCCTTCCGCGACAAGACCGCCATGGTCCCCGAAGTCGACCGCACCATGGCCATCGCCGGCTTCGGCATGATCAACGGCGCCGGCGAATCCTCCGGCATGCTCATGGCCGGCCTCAAGCACTGGGACGACCGCGCCGGCAAGGGCCAGGACGCCGCCTCCCTCAAGAACAAACTCATGGGCCTGGGCATGACCCCCATCGGCTCCGACCCCGACTCCCTGGCGGCGCAGACCGACGCGCGCGTCATCTGCTTCACCCCGCCCGCCATCCAGGGGCTGGGCATGACCGGCGGCCTCTCCCTCTACCTCGCGAGCGACGGCTCCCTCAGCTCCTCCGAACTCGCCGCGGCCGCCGACAAACTCGCCGTCGACATCCAGCAGCTCACCGATTCCAAGGGCCGCAAGCTCGCCGCCTCCGCCAACAACTCCTTCGTCGCCAACACCCCCAAACTCTACCTCGACGTCGACCGCGAAAAAGCCATCTCCCTCGGCATCAACATCTCCCAGCTCTTCTTCACCCTCCAGTCCCAGCTCGCCAGCTACTACATCAACGACTTCAACATGATGGGCGAAGCCTTCTACGTCAAGATGCAGTCCGAGCAATCCTCCCGCACCAGCGAAGAATCCGTCCTCGCCCTCCAGATCCCCACCTCCTCCGGCGGCAGCGTCCCCCTCTCCACCATCGCCACCCTGCGGCACGAAAAGAGCTCCCGCGTCCTCCAGCGCTACAACAAGATGAACGCCGCCAAACTCACCGCCCAGTGCGCCCCCGGCGTCCCCACCAAGACCCTCATGGACGCCATCGAAACCATCCCCCTCCCCAAAGGCTGCTCCATCGAATGGACCGACATGTCCTTCCAGGAAAAACAGAACCAGGGCCAGATCGTCTCCCTCATGGCCCTCGCCCTTTTGTTCGCCTTCCTCTTCCTCGTCGCCCAGTACGAGAGCTGGTCCATCCCCGTCCCCGTCATGCTCACCGTCGCCACCGCCACCTTCGGCGCCATGCTCGGCATCTGGGCGTGCAGCGGCAGCTGGGGCCTCGCCCACGGATTCGGCAGCGCCGGGTCCCTCTCCATCTACGCCCAGCTCGGCCTCGTCATGCTCATCGGCCTCTCCGCCAAGAACGCCATCCTCATGGTCGAATTCTCCAAACAGGAACGCGAAGCCGGCCAGCCCATCCCCGAAGCCGCCCGCAACGGCTTCAACATGCGCTACCGCGCCGTCCTCATGACCGCCTGGAGCTTCATCTTCGGCGTCATTCCCCTCGTCTTCGCCTCCGGCGCCGGTTGCAACAGCCGAATCGCCATCGGCGTCACCACCTGCACCGGGATGCTCATGGCCACCTTCGTCGGCATCCTCCTGACCCCCGGCCTGTACGCCTTCTTCCAGACCCTCCGCGAAGGCGTCAAACACCTCATCCACATGAAAACCTCCGTCGAGATCGCCGCCGAACACCGCGCCGAAGAAGCCGCCCGCGCCAAAGCCCGCGCCGCCGCCAAGACCCTCGCCCTCCTGCTGATTGCCGGCATCACCGCCATCCTCGCCACCGGCTGCGGAACCATCCGCATGGCCCGCGACGCCCAGGCCACCGACACCGAACGCACCCTCCGCTGGACCGAGACCCCCTTCGCCGAACAAACCCCCATCCCCGTCGAAGCCCTCGCCCAGTGGGCCCGCACCAACGTCCCCGCCGTCGTCCAGGCCCGCGAAGACGTCGTGCAGGCCCAGATCGCCCTCCGCTCCATCAAAGCCTCTTATATCCCTGTCATCGACGGAAGCATCGCTTATACCTATGCTTCCGCCAACATCGACCCCCACGACACCTCTTGGGACGGCGACGGCATCTGGGACGGCAAACTCACCCTCAACTGGCTCCTCTTCGACTTCGGCCGCACCCCGGCCGCCACCCGGCAAGCCGTCGCCCGCCTCGCCGCCGCCGACCAGGCCGCGCGCGCCGCCGAACAGACCGCCGCCTACAACGTCCGCGCCGCCTGCTTCGAACTCCTGCGCAAGACCGAACTCCACGCCGTCGCCCAGGCCAACGCCGCCGCCTACAAAGACCACCTCGAACAGACCCAGCACCGCTACGACGTCGGCGCCGTCACCAGCTACGAAGTCTCCAAGGCCCGCGTCGATTCCGAGAACGCCCGCCTCGCCGAAATCGTCGCCGCACACGGCGTCCAGACCGCCCGCGCCGGCCTCGCCCTCGCCCTCGGCCTCGCCGAAAACCCCGACATCGACCTCCAGCCCCTCGAAACCGCCCCCGACACCCGCACCCTCGACGACCTCTGGGCCATCGCCCAGACCAACGCCCCATCCCTCGCCGCCCTGCGCGCCGCCGCCGACGCCGCCAAAAACTACGTCGACTGGACCATCTGCGACCTCTACCCCAAACTCTCCCTCACCCTCACCTTCGACGCCCAAGGCGACAGCACCCCGCTTTTGTGGAACTACGCCGCCGTCCCCGCCGCCGCCCAGACCCTCTTCGCCGGCCGCGCCAAGACCCGCCAGATCGAGACCGCCGTCTCCCAACTCCGCGCCGCCCGCAGCAAACTCGCCGCCGCCGAACAGACTCTCTACAACACCCTCCTGAACGCCACCCTTTCCGCCCAAAGCGCCCAGGACGCCCTCGACGTCGCCCAAAGCGCCGCCGCCGCCGCCCAGGAAAACTTCGACATCGTCTCCAGCCGCTACGATGTCGGCAAAGCCTCCGTCCTCGAACGCACCGACGCCCAAGTCGCCCTCTCCCGCGCCCAAGCCGAAGTCGTCACCGCCCGCTACAACCTCCTCGACACCCGCATCCTCATCACCCGCCTCATCGGCGAGTGACCGCCCCCCCAAGGCCGGCGCCAGGTACAGCGTAAAACCAAACCATTCGTATTTGCCGGGCTTTGGGTAGGGCGGGCAGTCCCCTGCCCGCCGTGCGAAAGGGTCGGGAAACAAGGGCAACCGGAACGCTTTTCCATGCTCTTGGCAGGCACACGGCGGCAAAGCGACTCGCCGCCCTGCCCAACGAACATGCAAAAGAATGGGGTTTGCGCCGTACCAGCTGCGCTTTCCCAGTCGCGCCCCAGTACATCGCAAACCCCAACCCTTCATATTCCCGTTGGAGCCAGCAATGGGGGGACCGGCCACTGGGGGGACGCTCCACTGGGGGGGTGGGCCACTGGGGGGACGGGCGCCCTCGCCCGTCCATTTGTGTTTGGAAAGCCAGGAAAAAGCGCCAGCCCCGAATGCCGGTCAGATAAGGACTATCCCTTGGGGAAGGGGCCTGCGGCGCCAAACACGGATGAAACGGAGACACGGAGCGATTTTGGATGGGGAGTTTGTTGGAGGAGCCTTCGCACGTGGAAAACGTCGGACAACCGCTTGACAGGAACGTTTTTTTGAGCGTGAAGCCCCTCCCTGCAAAATCTCCGTGTCTCTTTTCTCCGCGTGACATTCGGGTCTGGCCCCTTTTTCGCGATTACCAAACGGTTCTGGGCACGGAATACGTGCTTTCCAACCCCCGTTCATTGTCCTGCAGGTTCATCCAGCCGAAAAAACGAATGCGGGTACTTGCAAGCCTCCCGGGCGCAAGCTTGAGCAACCGAATCAGACCATACCGGGCGGAAACGATGTTGCCTTCTTCATCCCGCTTCGCGCGGGTCCGGACCACCAGATATTTTTCTCCGTGCTCCAGCGCTTGTGCAAATTCATCATCCCGGGAAAGAAGCAACTTTTCTTCGTATCCGGTTTCCGGTGCAACCAAAAGCCATCCCCTTTCGCTCCAATAATCCCTCTCCTCGCAGACATACCCATTGCCGCTTCCCGGATTGCCGAATTTCACTTCCAAGCCTTCGCACGCTTCACCGGAAGCGCCTGGTTTTCCCGGAACCATTGAAAACCACACATCGGCCTGTTCCCCTTTTCCCCGGGGCGGCACCCAATCGCCTTTTTCAAAATCGAAGCCAAGTGACTCCATGTCATCAGGCCATACCGAATCAACGTCAAAAGCCCGCATGGGATGCAGGTCCAAGACTTTTTTCATGACAACCCGGCAAGGCATTTCCCGGAGCATTCCGGTCTGGCCTGTCTCCGGCCAGAAGTTCTGCCCGTAGAGCTTGTCCTGCTCCCAAGACACCCCATCGGCAACATGCCCCTGCCGCTGGAACCAGACCCGCCCGCCCGTACGGTAGTATCCGTCCTTGGTGAACTGGAACCAGACCTCCCCGGTCGAAAATCCCCCCATTCGCAAATGCCCGTCTCCGTCGGTTTGCCCATGGTCGCTTTTGACATGGGCCAGCGAATCGCTTTTTATGAAAACAACAGAAGCGTCCGCGTCCGAAATGGGATTTCCATTTTCATCCACCACGTCGAATTCCACCACTGTTCTTCGGAGCCCCATCAAGCAGTCCTTGGACGGCAAGATCTCTTGGGCCAGCGCTGATTGCAACATGCATAGCACGCAAAAACAGTACAGCCACCATGTCGGTACGCGTCGAATGAACTGTTGCCCCGCCATTTTACCGCTTGCTCGAAATTTGCACCAACAATGAAGCACCTATATCTCTATTCCACACATTCCAAGTTTGTGTCGTTGGGTGTGGGATTGAAGCCAGCACGGATATTCCACTCGAGTCCGAATTTTCCTCGTTCAAAAATCATGCCATAATTCGCCGACGTTATTTCTCCGATGGCATTCGTTTTCGTGCGTGTCCGAAATACCATGTATTGGTCTTTGGGCATGGGGTTTCGCCGATCCACATCTCCGCTTCTCCGATCATGGACGAATTCCATGCGTTGCTGGTAAACGGCATCTGGATCGGCATGGTAGCACCGTTTCAACTGGCTGAACTCCTCCACCGGCTCCAAATACAATCCATCCACGCAGTTGGTCATCGTCATGGTCAAATGGGCATAGGCCTGATCCCAATTCGTAGATGACCGCCAAAAATCATACTTCAACTGCAAATCATCGTGTTTGCCGAACCCATAGGGTGGACACCAGTCGAAAAGTTCCAGATCAAACCCCAGCACCGTGTTTGTAGCCGGCCAAGGCATTTCCTCAAACCCACAACCATTCATGGTAAGTTGTACCGGATGCCTTATGGTTTTTAACACAACAGTGGTTTTGACCGGGCCGTTGGACCATCTGTGCGTTTTGACAGCTTCCTCATACGGTACATCTTGGGCATCCACATGGAGTCGTGTCTGATAGTACCCATCTTTTTGGGCAAGAATCCATATGGACCCGGTCGTTCGGCAACTCGCATGGAAGCCTCCTTCGGAGTCTGTTTGCCCAGAACGGTCCATTCCCTCCGCAGGGCCTATCGCAAAACTGACCCGCAAATCCACCGATGGAACGGGACAGCCCAGCTCATCAACGACATGAATGTCCAACTCTGCAGCTGCACCATCACGGTGCGGATCATATACTGGATTTTTGGCGGCACCAAGGCACAATACCGTCAGGCAAACTGCAATGATTGCTCTTTTCACAGTGTCAATCCTCCGATTCGGACGATGTTTTCAAACAACACATGAGTAAACAAATAGGCCACATTTTTGATGTCCGAATGCAACCATCTGTTTTGCAACTCGGGATCGCGGCCTTGGGTCGGCCAGTTGGTTCCTCTGTATCCATCCATGTCGGAACAAGAAAGCAAAATCTCGTCTTCATCAAACGCAGGGCCGCCCGTTGCCGGAGACAGGGAGGGAATCCCGAGGGCGAGGTGCATGTCGGTTTCAAGACGGGTGGCGGTCGCATTCGTGATGGATGCCGGAGTGGGGTCGAACACGGTGTTGGTTGCGAAGACATGCGGGTCGGTCACGGCGTTCGCTTCGGCGGCCGACCAAGCATTGATTAGGGGAATGTTCCTCTTAAACCCCCATCCTGACCAGTCCGATGGCCCCAAGAACGCGACGAAGGACTTGCGCCCTTTCCAGATTTCCTGCTTGTGCCAAGAATAACGTTTACCTATATCGCCGGACGGCCCTAATCCATTGTACCAAGCTGGGTTGTGTGAGTCTTCATACAATTCGAGCACTTCGTCTTGCGAAGAGAAGAAATTTTTGCAGATGGACCTAATTCCGGAGAAACGTCCTCGCCAAGTCAAGGAGTGACGAGCATCACCCTGCGGGAACAACTCGTGCCAGCGGGCCGTCCAGCAGACGTTCGTGTAGTCCACCCAGTCATTGTGAACCAGATGGTTATTGGTTGAAGTATCAAACAATGAAGGAACAAACGCTTCCGACGGAATCGCGGAATTGAACATCATGAGCTTGTCGGCATGTCCTCCGTAGTCTTGGATGGCCGCAGCGGCGACAACCGTTCCGAGCGAGTGGGCAAGGATGACATTCCTCCCCTGCCCAGACAGCACGGGACCAAGCCACGATGCAACTCTGAATGCATTCGAGGCGTTCTCGTGATAATTCACCGGCCAGCCTTTGTCACCTTCCCAACGGACAGGCCAAAAGGCCATTCTGCCTCCGCTCTGTATCAACCGCTTGTACATTTCTGCAGCCCAAGCATCTTCCTCCACCGGATTGACATTCACGCCATGGATGAACAGCACGTTTGGCAGGAACGGGTCCAACGAAACGTTCGGCGGATCGCTTGCGCGGAAGTCAATCCATTGATACATGGAGGTGACACTCTGCAGTTCCAACGGCATTTCGGTGGCGAAGACCGGCTCTCCGTTGAGCAACACCTCGAAAACCAGGGGCGACAAACTCGGGGAGCGTCCCTCCAGCATCAAGACGCCGTTGCCGCTGCGGATTTGACTGGCGAACTGGGGGACAAGGTCCACGCCATCCCTCACAATCTGGAATGTCGGGGCGGTCTGGGGATACATGTCGAACCAAGGACCGTATGCTGGAATTTGATTGGTAAGGAAATCACAAGCCGAGGCCGTCGACAAGCCCGTGTAGACCGCATTGAGCGCGCTGGCGGACTGACGCAGCCGACACGAGGTGGTGCCCTGGATGTTCGCGAGCACCTCCGAGGCGTCCACCCACACCGGGAAGAAATCCAGCAGGTCGCACGCGCCATCCACGACCAGGTTGGTACCATTGGCGCTGCCTTGGCCGGGGATGTCGCTGTTGTCACTTGAAACGGGGCCGTTGTCGTTGTCGTCGTTGACCCAGAAGCGCAGCGGCTCTCCGCGCCAGGCCCGGCCCCGGTCTTCATCGTCGATTTGCCGGTTCCGGTCCAAGTCCGGGACGATGGTCGCGGTGAAGTTGGTGATGGTGTATTCGCCGCCGAGCGTGTTGGTGTATTCGGGATGTTTCCCGGCATCCTTCACCACCAGCACCGAGTTCCCGGACAGACGGGCGCTCGTGTACCACTCGGACCAAGTCGCCCCTTCGAATGTGGCGATTTGTTCGGCTCCCTTCCACCGCAGCGTGAAGGGTTCCCTGTAGTATCCCTCTGTCACCTTCACGAGCACCCCCTGTCCAGCGTGCGCGCCGATGAAGCGGACGCGGACCTCCCCTCCCAAACCGATGTCGTTGGTAATCCCCCCGTTTTGCCATCCGGGCCGCGACGCCTCGTAGAGGACCACGTACGGTCTGGCGCCGAAGTCCCCGCTGTCCAGCGGATTGCTGTTCTGCTGCATCTCGTCCCAGTCGGTGATGCCGTCGCCGTCGGAGTCGGCGCCGCCGAGCAGGTTGTCCAGCCCGACCATCCACTCCCAGATGTCGGAAATGCCATTCGCGTTTTCGTCCGCATTCGTTGGATTGAGACCGTTGGCCAGTTCCCAGACGTCGCTGCCCGGCCAGTCGGCCGGACTGTTGGTGGGCGGCATCCAGGGCCAGATGTCTCCGTCCGACGCCCAGGTGGTGGGGTCTGTATGGTAAGTCACGCATTCGGCGTAGTCTCCCTGCCCGTCGCCGTCGCTGTCCGGGTTGACGGGGTTCGTCGGTTCCCCGTTCGGGCTCAGGCTCCCGTTCCACTCCTCGGCGTCCGAGAGACCGTCGCCATCGGTATCAATGACCCCTGAAGCGTAGTTGTGACCGGGGCGGAGCCACTGCCAATGCCAGTCGTCGTGCAAATCCGTGTCCAGTCCGGGGTAGCACCGCTCCTGGACCCTGCCCGCGTAGTTCCATACGCTTGTCACGCTCAACCAGCCGGTCACATCCAGATTGCTGGTATTGAACGTTCCCTGCCCGATGAACACCACATCCGCAACCGCCCCGTTCGTCGCACCGCCCCAGCGCAACCGCACGCCGGTCGTCGGGAGCGGCGATTCAGCGGAGGGAATGTCCAATGCGGCATGGATGTCCGCGTTGGCAACGTTGCTTTCCCCTACCAAAAGGTACCGGGACGGTTCCATCTGTGTCCCTGCTGCGAATTCCACGGTGTTCGACCACACTCCGTCCCGTCCCACTTCCAACCGGAAGCCGGCCAGACTGACATTCCGTGTGCTCGCCGAAAACAACTCCACCCATTGTTTGCCGGGTTCATTGGTGGTGCCCATGTAATTCACGCCCTGTATCACCACATGGGGAACATCCGTGGCCAAGGCCGGATTGAACCCGACAGCCACCTCCATGCCATCGCCCCAGCCGTCCCCGTCCGAGTCGGCCCGAGCCGGATTCGTATGCCATGCAAGTACCTCTGCCCCGTCGTTCAGCCCGTCCCCGTCCGAGTCGGCCACCGCCGAATCCGTGTGGTACACGAACGACTCCTCTCCGTCGTTCAGTCCGTCCCCGTCCGTGTCCTCCGCCACGGCCGCCGCGTAGAAACGGAGCCGGGACAGCTCCTCGGAGAACCCGGAATCCTCGAACTCCGCCACCCCGTTGCTGATGGCCACCGTGCCTCGCTGCTCCCAGTCGCTCTCCATCCCGTTGAACGGCAAGCCGACCGAAGTCCAGACGGTGTTCGTGTCGGTGATGACCTGGTTCTCGTCGTTCGTCCACGTTGCCACCACAACTGACGAAGTGCAGGCCACCGCGTAGGCGAACACGTCCACGTTCGTGTCGATTTCGTACGCCAGCCTCAGGCGGAACGTGCCGTTCGTCGTCCACTCGTGCGCCGTGAACCGCAACCCGTTCGTCGGTGTTGTCCGCATCGGGGGCGCGGGCGTCGTGCCAGCGGTGTCCCTCAGGGCCGCCACCGCATCCCGCACCCCCTCGTAGGCCGCCCAGTCCTCCTCCGCCACCAGCCCTCCAGTCAGTACCACGTCCACCGATTCCGGGCGCGCGAAGTCCGTCCAGCCGCGCCACAGCACCGCCCCGTCGCCGTCCTTCACGACCGTCAACCCGTCCTCCTGCGACACCTCGACCGGGACCACCCACGCCCCGTACTCCCGGTCGGCCGCCGCCGCGTTCCAGTTTTCGCCGAACTCCTCCCAGGCCGCAGGCCACGTCCCCACGTCCTGCACCAGCGGAATGTCCGGCGGCGTGATGCGCCGGTACATGTTCCGCAGGATTTCCGCCCGGTCCGCCAAGTCCTCCTCCCCCAGCACCACGGCGTTGTCCGGCTCCTCCGCCGGTGACTCGGCCTCCCCCGTTCCCGTTGCCAGCGCGGCCGCGCCGGCCAGTACCGCGGCAACTCCAAGGCAAACCGCCCAAACGTGTTTCTTCATCTGCGCCTTTCCGGGCGGAACGCCAAGCTCCGCCTTTGCTCCCACCATCCCAAGCCCGCCCCCGGCCTGTCAACCACAAACTGCCAGAACTTGAAGCAAATCGCCATCTGGCTTCATTGGAAATAGCCATCTTCTTCCAGCGCCTGGATTGCATAATCACATGGCAACGCCTTGTTCGTAATTGTCCCCACCTTGAGCAAATCGGCCGCGTATTCGCTTGCCGGGTAGTTGGGCATCAGCTCCAATGCACTCTGGGCGTCATCCATGACCACGGGGCGGACTGCGGAAAAAGACACGGACTCGATCTGCGGAGCGACACGCAGGATTTCCGCCGCCGTGTTGGTCGCTGCCGAAAGCTGGAGATACTCGCTTTCATACTCGAACTTGAGTAGCAGTCCCGGTAAATCATTCGTGTCCGCAGCCAGCCTCTCCTGGGCGATAGCCAGCACGCCGGCATAGTTCCCGGCCCGCCACATGCCCTCCACCTGCGAAGCGAAGCCTTGTCCTCTGGCAGTTCCCAAGACACGAAAGCACAGCAGGCAGCCAATCATTCCAATCTTGATTGTCGTGTTCATTGTTCTCCTCTATGGATTCTCCATATACAAAAAACCCGGTGATGTAAATTCCGTGTCGGGATTGCGCCAAAGCGACGGTGCGATGAAATTGTCGACGGGAGCGGAATTCGGCCAAAGGCGGCGATTTTTGGCGTCTGATTCATCCCAGATGTCCTTGAGCATGTTACGGACGGTCGCAGTATAATCAGCCCCACTGGCAACCGCCTGCCCCGCTTGCCAGCTTTTCGGCATTCGGGTCTGGCCCCTTTTTCGTTTCCCAAGCCGATCACTTGCCCCGTAGCGTCATGGCCCGGTCATGGGGCCGGGGCTTCTTCTGCATCTTTTTCGGCCATTCTGCTTTCGATGGCGGCAATGGCCTTGCCGAATTCTTCCTGCACCCGGGGATGTCGGTCGCGCGTCAGGGCCTCTTCCAATGCCGCCTTGGCCTGCAACCCGCCGCGTTTTCCCATGCACCACGCTCCAATGACCCGCACGCGCAATACTGGATGGGACAACATCGGAATCAGTGCATCCATATCGTCTTCGTCTCCCATGTCGGTCACCGCTTCGGCAATGTCGGTCATCAACCACTCTTCCGGCCCGACGGCCGTTGGCAAACGTGCCGCCAGCACCTCTTTCAGTTCCGCGACAACCTTCCGCTTGTCCCCACGCGAGGCCCTCAAGAGACCCAATGCCCGACAGGCCATCCTCGGGTCTTCGCACTCCCGAACGATGGCCAACAGACCTTCATGGCCGGCCTCTCCTTTTTCGATCAAGCGTTGTCTGGCCCTTTCAATCTCCTCGTCCTCAAAGTCGACGGCATCCGGAAGCATTTTCCATTCCGGGTAATCCTTGTATGTTTTTTGGGCTGGAAATTCTGCCGACACAGACAGTATTCCAACAAACATCAAGAAAAACATGGCATGGCTGATTTTGAGTTGATGTTTAGTGTGCATGCGAGTCTCCATGGATCCTATTTTCTTCTTGGTTCACAATGCGCCTTGAGCCCTTCACTCCGTTCATGCTGATGCTCGGATTCATCAACCTCCAGACTTCTTGCGTGTGTTGGTTGTTTCCAAGCAGGTGCACCAATTCGTGAGCAATCACGCATCCATCCCGCTCCGGTCCTTGCGACAAAGTGGAGCTCATGAAGACGTTGTTCAGATAGGCAGCCTCGCTTGACGGGTAATACCAAAACTGGGCGACGGCGGTCCCATCTGGAGGTTCCCCATCCCCAATGATAAGTCTGTTGACATAAATCAGGTGGATATCTGTCATGTTGCTGTATGTCCCGACACCGACAATCGCGAACTTGGCTTCAACTGAAAGATGATGCGAGTTGGTGGATTCTCGAACCAGAAGTCCGTTCATCAAATCTACCCCATCGGGCTGATTGCAGATTTCAGGATCAGCCCATGTGAGATTGACACCGACTTGAGCAAATCTCTTGCTGGCGACAAACATCCGATCATTGACTTCGGCAACCGTCATCACCGGTTTCCAGCCATTCGTTGTTTCCTCGCGCATGATGACCGGTATTAATTACATTGACCGTTTTTTCCGCCCGCACCTCAATCTCCTTTACAGCACAAACGTCCCCCATCCATGGATACCGCACGTAGACCCTTCCTCCCAATCCTATCCTGTGGGTGCGGTCATTTCCGGCATCGTCGCCAGGAACCAGACTGTTGCTGAAGTCATCGTCGATGTCGTCGGCAACCAGCAACTGGTTCGTGGAAACGAAGGTTCCGGAGTTGGCGGGTTCTTCATGCAACTGAATTCCTGTCGGATCGTCGTTCGGTGTAGGATAATCGGAAATAGTTCCCAGAGCTATTTCAACGATACCTTCTCCGATCTTGCTCTTGTCTGTCACCCGCACCTTGAACCGGTCCGGGTCCAGGTCGATGAAGTTGTCCTTCACGGTCACGTTTGTCCCGACCGCCGTAAACGCATTTTCCCACTTCCCGACCTTCAACTCGGACGCCACCGAACCCCCTCCCGCTAGGAACTCGATCTGCACCACGTTCACGGCCTGCGAGACCGCGTATACATCGCCAACCGATGCCGTCACGGTTGCAAGACCGGGGGCCAGTGCGGTGAATACGCCGTCCTCGTCGATTTCGCCCACGGGGGTCATTCCCTCATACGACACGCTCCACGTGTACGGCCCGCCGCCGGCCCCAGCAACCTCGAACTGGGCCGAGTCGCCCACGCACACGCATTCTGGCCCGGTCAACGCCATCGGAACACCCCAGACCCACTCCACAACAAATGGGTTTGATTGCGAGCTGCCAAGCCGTACTTCGTTCGAGCCAGCGTGGTCAGCTGCGGGCCAGTCCAAGAGTTTCAATTCAAATTGGGCCGACTGTGGACTCAACATATAGTTCGTGATGCTCAACCCTGAAAAAGACTGGGGACCACGGTCGGCATTGACCTCGTGGCCGTCTACCATGATGGCATCATCCACATAGCCGCTGACACCGACATCCCGCAATACGCTGTCGGATGCCGGGGGTTGGCCATAAACGACATCGCTCCAATTAGTCTGCTTTGGGGCGTTTAGCCCGCAATCATCAAGGACTTCGTGGTAATATCGCGTATTCGCCGTCACCACCTCGAACCACACGTTCGACGTGGCAGGCATCGTGTCCATCCCGTCCGGTACCCCGTCGCCGTCCGAGTCCTGGTTGCCGGGGTCCGTGTGCGAGACGAAGTCCTCCCAGCCGTCGTTCAGCCCGTCCCCGTCCGTGTCCTCCGCCACGGCCGCCGCGTAGAAACGGAGCCGGGACAGCTCCTCGGAGAACCCGGAATCCTCGAACTCCGCCACCCCGTTGCTGATGGCCACCGTCCCGCGCAGCTCCCAATCGCTCTCCATCCCGTTGAATGGCAGCCCGACCGCGGTCCAGACGGTGTTCGTGTCCGTGACGACCTGGTTCTCGTCGTTCGTCCACGTCGCCACCACCAGCGACGAGGTACAGGCCACCGCGTAGGCGAACACGTCCACGTTCGTGTCGATCTCGTACGCCAGCCCCAGGCGGAACGTGCCGTTCGTCGTCCATTCGTGGGTGGTGAACCGCAGGCCGTTCGTATGGTTGCTCCTCACTGGGGGCGCGGGCGTCCCTCCCGCGGTTCCCAAACGCACCACGGCATCCCGGATGCCTTCGTAGGCTGGCCACTCCTCCTCCGCCACCAGGCCGCCCGTCAGCACCACGTCCGCCGATTTCGGGCGGGCGAAGTCCGTCCACCCACGCCACAGCACCGTCCCGTCGCCGTCCTTCACGACCGTCAATCCGGCCTCCTGCGACACCTCGACCGGAACCACCCACGCCCCGTACTCCCGGTCTGCCACCGCCGTATCCCAGTTTGCACCGAACTCCTCCCACGCCGCCGGCCACGTTCCCACGTCCTGCACCAGCGGAATGTCCGGCGGCGTGATGCGCCGGTACATGTTCCGCAGGATTTCCGCCCGGTCAGCCAAGTCCTCCTCCCCCAGCACCACGGCGTCGTCCGGCTCCTCCGCAGGGGACCCGGCCTCCCCCGTTCCCGTTGCCAGCGCGGCCGCGCCGGCCAGAACCGCGGCAACTCCAAGGCAAACCGCCCAAACGTGTCTCTCCATCTGCGCCTTTCCCGGCGGAACGCCATGCCCCGCCTTTGCTCCCACCATCCCAAGCCCGCCCCCGGCTTGTCAACGCATTTCCCTCTCCAACTCCAGCAACGCCCTCTTGTTGTGCAGCCCCCCTCCGTATCCCGTGAGCGCACCGCCCGCCCCCACGACGCGGTGGCACGGAATCACGATGCAGATCGGATTCCATCCCGCCGCCCTGCCGACCGCCTGCGCGGACATCCCCGCCACGCCCCGCCGCCGCGCAATCGCCGCGGCAATCTCCCCGTAGGTGGCCGTCGCCCCGAAGGGGATCCGGCGCATCTCCTCCGACACCTCCCGCCGGAACGCCGTCGCCCCGACCAACTTCAACGCCGGCACCCACTCCGGCGGCCGCCCCGCGAAATACCCATCCAGCCACCGGCAAGCCTCCCCGAACACCGGCATCCACCGCTCCTCCCCCGCCACTTCCCTCGTCCCCGCGAACCACACCCCCGTCAGCGCCTCGCCGTCCGACCCCAACCACAAATCATCGAACGGCTCGGGCGTCCGATACCTCCACACCCACCCACTCCCACCCACTCCATCTTGCACGCGGCCATTGTCCATGCCCTTCACCATGCCCCCTTTTCCCGAAAAACACAACCCCGCTTTCCTGCGCCATCTCCGCCGCGGGCCGGACAGGCGGGAGAGGCTTTCCGGCAGGCGGAGCCGAAAGATGTTCATGGGAACGGCATGGGGCAAAACCGTGAAATACCACTGTGTTTCCCGTAATTGCAAATATGGGATCGGAGGGGAATCCGACAGGACGAAATGGGGGGTGGAGGGGAGTGCCGGGGGCGGGGACCGGGGGACGCGGGCAGCCGGAGAACGCGCACTTGCGGGCCGCGACGGCGCGGCGGCGGGCGCGCCTTGACAAATGGCGGCGGGTATTTTTGAATAGGGGCGTGCGAGGAAAATGACCATGAATATCCGCTCCGTCTTGTGCCTGGGTGTTGTGTTGTTCGCGTTGGCCGGCGCCGCCGCCGCGAAGGAGCCGTCGCTTTGCGTGGCGGCGGATTCGTCGTTCGGGGATGCCCTGGAGGAGATTTCCTCGCAGTTCACCGGCACCACGGGCTGCCGCGTGGAGGTGCTCCGCGGGGAATCCGCCGCGCTGGCGGACCAGTTGCTGGCCGGCGGGCGGGCGGACGTGTATTTCCCGTCCGACGCGGAATCGATCGACCGGCTGCGCGAGAAGGGCATCGTGGACGTCGCGCTGGCGCGGAACATCGTGGTGGTGGAGCGGGACGGCCAGGATCCGGCCTACCTGCGCGCGGTGGTCCTGGCCGGCGCGGAAAACCGCCTGCAGGCGATGGCGTTCCTGGACTTCCTGGTTTCCGAGCCGGCGCGCGGGGTCTTCTCCGCCCACGGCTTCGCGCTGCCCTGAGCGGCGCGCGCCCCCCTTCCCTGGCCATGGACCGACCCGACACCGACATCGCGCCCCTCGTGCGCCGCTGGCTGGAAGCCGCGGGCGAGGACCCCGACCGCGAAGGGCTTGCGGAGACCCCGCGGCGCGTCGCCGGCGCGTGGCGCGACATGACGTCCGGCTACGGCGAGGATCCCGAAGCCCTTCTCCGCGAGGCGGTGTTCACGGTCGACGCCAACCACATGATCCTCGTGCGCGACATCGAGTTCTATTCGCTCTGCGAGCACCACCTGCTGCCCTTCTTCGGGGTCTGCCACATCGGCTACATCCCGCGCGGCAAGGTGGTCGGCATCAGCAAGCTGGCGCGCCTGACGGACGTGTTCGCCCGCCGCCTGCAAATCCAGGAGCGGCTGACGAACCAGATTGCGCGGACCGTCATGGACGTGCTCCATCCGGAGGGCGTGGGGGTGATTATCGAGGCGAGCCACCTGTGCATGATGATGCGCGGGGTGGAGAAGCAGAATTCGCGGACGGTGACGTCGGCGATGCTGGGGAGCTTCCACGCGTCGGCGGCGACGCGCAACGAGTTCCTGCACCTGGCGGGGGCCGCCCGGCCCTGAGAGAGGCCGGTCCGGCGGGCGGCGGTTGCGGGCGGGGGCCTCAGCGGCAGCGCCGGAGCATGGCCAGCCCGAGGACGAGGAAGCACAGGGCGGGCAGCCATCCGGCGAGCGCCGGTGAGATGAACTGCCGCTTGCCCCAGGTCAGGAACACGCCCATCATGACGTAGTAGCCGAAGAAGATGAGCAGGGCGGACAGGATGCCCACGCCCATGCCGCGCCGCCCGGTCTGCATGCCGAAGGGGATGCCCACCAGGATGACGATGATGCACAGCCAAGGGGCCGCGAGGCGGTAGTTCCAGTCGACCCAAAGGCTCGCGCGGGTGCTTTCGGAGATGTCGGGGTGGCCGAGGATGAAGGCCCGGATGTCGGCGGCCGAGCTTTCGTTGTTCTCGATGTCCTTGGTTTCGTTGAGGAAGTCGGCGGGGGTCTCGGTGAGCATGGTCATGTCCATGTCCGCGCGCTTTTCGGCGGCGCCGATGGGGTCGTTGAGGGCGGTGTAGCGGTGGATGTCGGGGCGCTCGAACCACCAGTGGCCGTTGATCCAGAGGGCGCGTTCGGCGTCGATGCGGTACTCGTCGGACCCGTCGGGCCGCTGCTGGGTCAGGCTGACCCCGCGCATTTCGTAGGCGTTTTCGGGGCGGATGTCGAACGTGTTGATGCGCCAGACCCGCCGCGCCACGGTGTTCTTGTAGGCGACCGGCACGAGGCAGGCCTTTTCGCCGTCGTCCTGGACCTCCCGGAAGAAGCGCGTCCAGCGCGCCGCCCAAGGGTTGAAGCGCTCGTTGACGGCCAGCAGCGCCAGGGAGCAGGCCAGGCCCAGCGCGAGGTAGGGCCGCGACAGCTGCCACAGGCTCAGGCCGCTCGCGCGCATCGCGGTGATTTCCGAATTCTTGCCGAGCTTCCAGAGCGCGTACAGCAGGGCCAGCAGCAGCGAGATCGGCAGCATGAACGGCAGGTACGTCGGGACGAACGCGGCGTAGTAGAGGAGCACGGACGGGATCGGCGTGCCGGCGTCCATGAAGTTCACGAAGTTGTCGAACAGGTCCACCAGCACGGCGATGGCGGTGAACCCGAACAGGATGTACAGCCAGGGACGGACCAGGTTGGCCAGCAGATAGCGCGAAATCAGCTTCATGGGACCGTCGCGGGCCGCGCCCCGGACCGGGGTGCGGGCCCCAGCGGAATCACTGGGCGTATTTCTTGAGCTTCAGGTTTTCGGTGTCGTACTGCGTCGGGTCGAGCCAGACGAAGCCGGTCTGGCCGCACTTCTCGCACATCTTGCGGGCTTCGGGGTCGTTTTCGCAGCGCGGGCACAGGTATTTTTCCAGACGGCCCGTGTGCTGTCCGATCGGGCGCTTCCCCAGGATGCCGCCCCGCTCCAGCAGGACGATGGTGCCGATGATCAGGATGGCGAGGCCGATGAAGCCAAGTGTCTTTTTTGTGTTCATGAAAGGGTTTCCTCGATATGCCGTCCATCCTTATGGATTTGCCTGCGGAAGTCAATGCGATTGATTCGGCGGGGCGGCGGGCGCGGGGCCGCGCCCCGCCCGTCCGCGGCGGGTCACGGCCCCGGCGGGACCTCGCGGGGAAGTCGGCCGGCGGACCTGAAAACCATGTCGCGAGATTATTGAAAACACATCGATTTCCCATTGTTTCAATGCATGTCCCACCTCATGAAACCAGCAGGCGTTTTTGGGGGCGGCCGAGCGGCCGGGCGGTGAATCGGCTTGAAAAAGGGAGGGGGGAAGGGTATGGGTATCCGGCCTTTGCGATGAAACCGGACGAACAACAACTCTCCTTGTTTGGCGACACGCCGCAGCGGGTTCCCGCGGCGGCGGCGGACTCCCGCGCGCCGCTGGCGGCGCCGGTCGCCGCGCCCAAGCCGCCGCCACCCCCCGCGCCGCCCTCCGATGGCGGCGGCGGGTCCGGTTCCTCCGACGGCCCCGGCGGCGACACGCCCCTGAAGCGGCTGATGGACGACAACTTCCTCCAGTACGCCTCCTACGTCATCCGCGACCGCGCCATCCCGGACATCGACGACGGCCTCAAGCCCGTGCAGCGCCGCATCCTCCACACCCTCAACGAGATGGACGACGGCCGCTTCATCAAGGTCGCCAACGTCGTCGGCCAGACCATGAAGTACCATCCCCACGGCGACGCCTCCATCGGCGACGCCCTGGTCGTGCTGGTCAACCGCGGCTACCTCATCGAAGGCCAGGGCAACTTCGGCAACATCCACACCGGCGACCGCGCCGCCGCCCCCCGCTACATCGAGTGCCGCCTGACCGACCTGGCGGCCACGCAGCTGTTCAACAAGGACCTGACCGAATTCGTCCCCTCCTACGACGGCCGCAACAAGGAGCCGGTGGTGCTGCCCTCCAAGCTGCCGCTGCTGCTGATGCTGGGGGCGGACGGCATCGCGGTGGGGCTCTCGACGTGCATCCTGCCGCACAACTTCACCGAGCTGCTGCAGGCGCAGATCGCGATATTGCAGAAGAAGCCGTTCACGCTGCTGCCGGACTTCCAGCAAGGCGGGCTGATGGACATCCGCGACTACGACGAAGGCCGCGGCCGCATCCGCCTGCGGGCGGTGGTGGACCAGAAGGACGAATCGACGCTGGTCGTCCGCGAACTCCCCTACGGCGTGACCACCGAGAGCCTGATCGACTCCATCGAAGACGCGGCCAAGAAAGGCAAGATCAAGATCCGCGGCATCCGCGACTACACCTCCGGCCACGTCGAAATCGAGATCGCCCTGCCCAACGACGCCAACATCGCCAAGACCCTCCAGGGGCTGTACGCCTTCACCAAATGCGAAGTCGCCCTCGCCCTGCATCCCGTCGTCATCCGCGACCGGCGCCCCGTCGAGATGTCCGTCCACGACATCCTCCGGCACAACACCCGCCGCCTCGTCGAACTCCTGCGCAAGGAACTCCAGATCGAGCGGCACAAGATCGACGAAGCCCTGCAGGCGGCGTCCCTCGTCCGCCTCTTCATCGTCCACCGCATCTACAAGCGCATCGAAGAATGCCCCACCGCGGCGGCCGTCCGCCAGGCCGTCCTCGACGGACTCGCCCCCTTCCGCGACCAACTCCGCCGCGACATCACCGCGGCCGACCTCGACATGCTGCTGGCCATCCCCATCCGGCGCATCTCCCTCTACGACATCAACAAATCCCGCAAGGAAGAAGACAACCTCCTCGCCGACTTCGCCGAAGTCGAAAAAAACCTCTCCGACGTCACCGCCTACACCGTCAAATACCTCCGCAACCTCCTCCGCGACTACGCCGGCATGTACCCCCGGCGGACCCGCGTCCAGGCCTTCGACACCATCGAGATGCGCGAACTGACCGCCACGCGCCTCGAAATCTACCACGACCCCGAAAAAGGCTACATCGGCCACAAGGACGTCGCGGGCGAGACCCCGGCCCTCGTCTGCTCCTCCCTCGACAAACTCGTCATCGTGTGGGACGACGGCCGCTACAAAGTCGTCCCGCCGCCCGAAAAACTTTTCGTCGACAAGAACGTCATCCACCTGGGCATCTACGACCGCGACCGCGTCTACACCATGGTCTACGTCGCCGACCCCATCGCGCACCTGAAACGCTTCCGGCTGGGCGGCGTCATCCAGAACAAGGAATACAGCTGCACCCCCGAAGGCGCCTCCAAGATCCTCTTCTTCGCCGACGACGACCCGCCGGTCCTCTACGTCAAATACGCCCCGCGCAAAGGCCAGCAGATCCACCAGCAGGAATTCCAGACCGCGAAGGCCGCCATCCGCACCCCCAAGACCCGCGGCCTGCAAATGACGACCAAACGCATCACCCTCGTCACCCCCCAACGCCCCCGCAACTGGGACTCCAAACCCGCCCCCCGCGGCGCCTTCCTCCCCGGCTGAAATTTTCCAATGATTGGAAAATATTTTTCCAATGGTTGGAAAATTTTGCCTTATTTTTCCAATGATTGGAAAAATTTTTTGGCCGTTTTCCAATGATTGGAAAAAATTTTGTTCTTCGTGGTTTTCAGGTTCTTCGGGAATTATAGTGGACGGGGAGGATGGCCGAGAGCGTGAAGAGATATTTGGAGCATGGAGAGTGCGCGAGCATTTGCCCCCCTCCGAGAGGGGGGTGCCGCCCGGAGAAAGATGGCTTGTGGATTGCGAGTGTGGAGCGGATGGAAAGGGCGGCGGGGGGAGTACTGCGGGTGGCCGTGGATGCAGGCTTTCGCATGTTCCATCTGCGGAGGAATTGATTCTTTTGTTGCGGTGTGAAGTCGTGATTGCCGCGACGGCCGACCGCGGTACTCCCCCCGTCGCCCTTTCCATTCTCCCGGCAAACACTCTTCACGGACATTTCGCCCGCTGGGCGGCATCCCCCTCCCGGAGGGGGGCGTGCGCTTGCGCACGGTCCGGAATCTTGGCATTTCCGTCCCAGCGGTCTTCCCGTCCAGCGCTTCCACTGGCGCGGTTTAAGGTTTTCTGTAGCTTCTCGGAAGTTTCCCTCCCTCAAGGTCGCGCGGAAGCGCGACCCTCCCGTTGCGCTCTCCACGGGGAGGGACGCGCTTCCGCGCGTCCGCGAAAGAAAAGACGGAACGGGAACTCCTTTTCGGCAACCTGCCCATCTGCCCACGACTGGGGCGCGCGGCCGCGCGCTCCTCCCGCAGGCATTCGCGATATCAAGGATAATACAGGCATTTCGCCCGATTTTCCCGCACGCCGCCCACCATGGAAATTCCGTCCGCCGCCCCGCATGCAGACGCCATCGCGCCCGTTCGGCGCCCCTCCGCCGCGTCGCTACGGGAGCGGCGCCATGCGGCAAATCGGATTTACAAGCGGGGCGGGGGATGGCAGGATGCAAGCGAGGTACGAGAATGGATACACAACGGACGCAACCGGCACGAAAAAAACGTTGACGGCGCGGGCCGGGTGTGAGATATATCTGAACCACGGTTCACAAAGGTACCAACAAGGAGACATTCCATGGCCAGCAAGACAACCCCGCCCCCCGCCGCAGCGAGCAAGAAAGACGCCGCGAAAGGGCTCCCCCCCACCCTCGCCAGCGTCCTCGCGCAAATCCAGAAGGAGTTCGGCGAAGGCTCCATCATGCGCCTCGGCTCCGACGGCGAAGTCCAGAAGATCGACCACATTCCCACCGGGTCCCTCACCCTCGACATCGCGCTCGGCATCGGCGGCGTCCCCCGCGGCCGCATCATCGAGATCTTCGGCCCCGAATCCTCCGGCAAGACCACCCTCGTCCTGCACGTCATCGCCGAGGCGCAGAAGCGCGGCGGCCTGTGCGCGTTCATCGACACCGAGCACGCCCTCGACCCCGTGTACGCCAAGAAGATCGGCGTCGACGTCGACAACCTCCTCGTCTCCCAGCCCAACAGCGGCGAGGAAGCGCTGACCATCGCCGACAAGCTCATCCAGTCCAACTCGCTGGACGTCATCGTGGTGGACTCCGTGGCCGCGCTCGCGCCGAAGGCCGAGCTCGAAGGCGAAATCGGCGACTCCCACGTCGGCCTGCAGGCCCGCCTGATGAGCCAGGCGATGCGTAAGATCACCGGCGTCCTCGACAAGTCCAAGACCTGCTGCATCTTCACCAACCAGATCCGCGAGAAGATCGGCGTGATGTTCGGCAATCCCGAGACGACCCCCGGCGGCCGCGCCCTCAAGTTCTACGCTTCCGTGCGCCTCGACATCCGGCGCGTCTCGACCCTCAAGGGCGGCGACGGCAAGGTCATCGGCAGCCGCACCCGCGTAAAAGTCGTCAAGAACAAGGTCGCCCCGCCCTTCACCGAGGCGGAGTTCGACATCCTCTACGCCGAAGGCATCTCCAAGAGCGGCGCCCTGCTCGACGCGGCGCTGGAGGACGGCCTGATCGACAAGCGCGGCTCCTGGCTCTCCTACCAGGGCGAGCAGCTCGGCGCCGGCCGCGAAGCCGCCCGCGAGAACCTCAACAAGGACCCCGCGCTCTTCGCCAAGATCGCCTCCGCCGTCTACGCCAAGCACGGCATGGAGATGCCGGCGGACGCGGTGCCCGCGGCCCCCGCCGCGCCGGCCGACGCCGAATAGCGCGCGATGCGCGCGTGGTCCATCGGGCGGATTGCGGGCATTCCGGTCCGCCTGCATGGCTCGCTCCTGCTCTTCCTGCCCCTGCTCGCCTGGTCGTTCGTGCCGCTGGGCACGGGGTGGGTCGGCGTTTCGTGGGGATGCGTGTACGCCGTCGCCCTCTTCGCCTGCATCGTCCTCCACGAACTCGGGCACTCGCTCGTCGCCCGCCGCCAGGGCTCGGTCATCGTCGACATCCTGCTCCTCCCCATCGGCGGCATGGCGCGGATCGTCGGAATGTCGCCCCGTCCGCGCGACGAATTCGCCGTCGCCGCCGCGGGCCCCGCGGTATCCCTGGTTCTCGGCGGAGCGGGTTGGCTTGCCGCCCCGTACCTGTTCGGCTTCAACCCGTGGCTCGGCATCGTCGCGGATTCCCTCGGCCGGATGAACCTCTGGCTGGGCCTGTTCAACCTCATTCCGGCCTACCCGATGGACGGCGGCCGCGTCTTCCGCGCCCTCCTCTCGCCGCGGCTGGGCCCGGTCCGCGCCACGCGCATCGCCGCGAACGTCGCGCGGGTCGTCGCGGTCCTCTTCGCCGTCCGCGCCGTATGGCCATGGTTCCATGGCGGCCAGGTCCGCATCTTCCTCCTGCTCATCGCCCTCTTCGTCTGGCAGTCCGCCGCCGCCGAACTCCGCCGTACCGGAGCCGCCGCATCCCCGCCGCCGCCCTTTCCCTGACGCGCGCGCTTGCCTTTTGGCCCGGGGGAGGGCATATAGTGGAAGCATGAAATCATTTTTCGGGCAACTCAAGGCGGCATGGGAACGTCGGGCTTTCCTGCGGTGGGCCGTCGGCTTGGTTGCGGGGTGGTTCGTGCTGTGCGAGTCGTCGTCGGGAGTGACCGACGCCATCGGCGGCCTGGCGGGGCTCTGGGCTTTGTGGCATTGGCGGAAGACGTGGGCGTGCTGGCGGAATCCGGTGGGGTTGTGCTTCGGGCTGGGGGTGTTGTGGGCCGTGGCGTCGGCATGCTGGTCGATGGATCCGCAGGGGGCGTGGCGCGACGTCGCGAAATCGGTGACGCTGGCGCTGGGGGTATTCGGCCTGCCGGCGGCGCTGGGCGGACGGGGGCGGTCCCGGACGGTGCTGGCCTGCTCGGCGGGGCTGCTGACGGTTCGGCTGGCGGCCGACCTGGTTCGGCTGGCGGCGGAGCTGGGGGTGGGGAAGGCGTTGCTGGCCGGGGCGCGCTACAAGCACCCGTACCTCTTCACCCACCCGAACGTTTCGTGCATGATGGCGGGCTTCTCGGCGCTGGCGCTGGCGGCGCTGGCGGTGGGCGGCGTGCGGGGGCGCTGGCGGCGCGCGGCGCTGGCGGCGGGGCTGGCGGTGGATTTGGGTTACCTCGTGGTGATGGGCTCGCGCGGGCCGCAGATCGTGTTCGCGGCGGCCGTGCTGGCGTATCCGCTGCTGGTGCTGCCGGGCTGGAAGGCGCGGCTGGCGGCGGCGCTGGCGGTCGCGGCGGCGGGCGCGGGGCTGTGGCTGGGGGCGGTGCGGATCAATCCGCGGCTGGGGGACGCGACGATGGACGGCTTCAACGGCCGGGACACCGTGTGGCGGTACGTGGTGAAGCTGTACCCGGAGCACCCGGTGCGGGGCTTTGGCTACGGCAAGCACTCTTTCGACAAGGTGGCCTACCACGACCACTCGCGCAGGCCGCTGCCGTACCGGCCCACGTACTATCCGCACGCCCACAGCTACTGGCTGATGCTGGCGTTCCAGGGCGGCGGCGTGGCCGTGGTTCTGTGGGGGGGCGGCTGGCTGGCGTTGCTGGGCGGGCTGGCGCGCGCGCTGCGCCGGGCCGGTAAGGGGGCGGCCGGGGCCCCGTGGCGGCGGCAACTGGCGGCCCGCTCGGTGCCAGCCTTCTTCCTGGCCGCCGTGGGGATGGTTCTCCTGTACGGCACGGGCGACTATCCCGACAACCTGGTGCGCGAGGTCCAGTTTGCGCTGCCCGCCCTCGCCCTGGCCTGGGCCTGGCCGCCGCGCGGAGACGTGGAGGACGGAGGCTCCCGCCCGGAGGGCGCGCCGTGAAAATCACCGTCGTCACCACCCTCTACAACCGACCCGCCCACCTGCGCCTGATGCTGGCGGCCCTCGCCGGGCAGACGCGCCGTCCCGACGAAGTGGTGGTGGCCGACGACGGGTCCGACGACGCCACCGCCGACGCCCTCCGCGCCCTGGCCGCCGCCTCGCCGATCCCCTGCACCGTCGTGCGGCAGGAAAAGGACGGCTACCGCCTTGCCGCCGCCCGCAACCTCGCCATACGCGCCGCCACCGGCGACTACCTGGTTTTCGCCGACTGCGACATCGCGCTCCTGCCCGACGCCGTCGCCGCCCATGCCGCCCTGGCCGCGCCCGGACGCATCCTCTGCGGCAACCGCGCCCTGCTCGGCGAGGAAGCCACCGCCCGCCTCTTCGCCGCCGACCCCGCCCCATCCCCCGCCGACTGGGAAGCGGCCTGGCGCGACGCCGACGCCACCGAACTGCGCACCGCGCAGGCCCTGTTCCTGCGGAACGCCGCCCTTCGCCGCTGGCACCTCGCACGGCCGCACAAGCCCAAGGTCATCGGGTGCCACTTCTCGCTCTTCCTCGACGACGTGCGGCGGGTCAACGGCTTCGACGAGAACTTCGTCGGCTGGGGCTACGAGGACGACGACTTCGCCCGGCGCCTCTACAAGGCCGGTGTCCGTCCCGCCAGCGCCATCCTCGCGGCCCGCGCCCTCCACCTGTGGCATCCCTCCCTGGCCCCGCAGCGGCTCCAGCGCCACCGCGACCGCCCCAACCGCGCCTACTTCCGCCGCTGGCGCGTCCCCGCCTTCTGCGCCAACGGCCTCGTGAAACGACCGTGAACTGGACCGAACCCACCACCCTCACCGTCACCTGCGGACGCGGCTGCACCGGCGCCCTACGCCGCGAACTCGCCGCCCTCGGGCATCCCGAAGCCCGAGACTTCACCCCCACCGCCCTCGGCATCGAAGGTGACCTGCGCGAAGCCCTCAAGCTCAACCTCTGGCTCCGCACCGCCAACCGCGTCCTCTTCGAGGTCGCCGCCTTCCGTGCCCGCACCCCCGACGAACTCTACGCCGCCGCAACTGGCCTGCCCTGGGAAGAGTGGATCGCCCCCGGGTCCCCCTTCCACCTCCACGGCGACGCCGAAGCCCCCGGACTCCGCGACCCGCGCTTCGCCCTCCTCCGCTGCAAGGACGCCATCGCCGACCGCTTCGTCCGCAAAACCGGCGCCCGCCCCGACTCCCAGTCTAACCCCGAAGGCGCCGCCTGCATCGCTCTGCACTGGCGCGACGGCGTGGCGCGGATGCATCTCGACACCAGCGGCGTCCCCCTCTCCCGGCGCGGCTACCGCCTCCGCCCGTGGATCGCCCCCCTCCGCGAAAACCTCGCCGCGGCCATCCTCCTCGAATCCGGGTGGGACCCCGCCGAAGAAGCCTTCGCCGGCCCCATGTGCGGCAGCGGGACCCTCGCCATCGAGGCCGCGTGGTTCGCCTTGCGCCGCGCACCCGGACTCCACCGCGAGCATTACGCCTTCCAGCATCTCCGCGACTGGCCCGCCGCCGACTGGCGCGGACTCCTCGAAGCCGCGCGCCGCCGCTGCCTCCCCATGCCGGCGGTTCCCATCCACGCCAGCGACCTCGATCCGCGCGCCGTCGAAATCGCGCGCGACAACGCCGACCGTGCCGGCGTCGCCCGCTGGATCCGCTTCGCCGCCGCCGACTTCCGCCGCGCGCCCCTTCCCGCCGCCCCCGCGTTCATCGCCATGAACCCCGAGTACGGCGAGCGCATGGGCCTCGAAGAAAAGCTCGCCCCCCTCTACGCCGCCATCGGCGACGATCTCAAGCGCCGCTGCGCCGGAATGCGCGCGGCCATCTTCACGGGCAACCCGGACCTGGCCAAACGCATCGGCCTGCGCCCATCCCGCCGCATCCCGATGTGGAACGGCCCCATCGAGTGCCGCCTCCTCCTCTACGACCTCTACGCCGGCACCCGCGATCCCCGCCTTCTCCGCAAGCACGCCGCCCCCTGACCCCGCCCCCCCCTTCCCTCCTCCTCCGCCCCCTCTTCCCCATTCAACGAGATTACAGAAAAATATAGGAGTTCCCCCCATGCCATCCCTCCTCCGATTCCGCAAAATGCACGGCGCCGGCAACGACTTCATCGTCATCCGCGACGACGCCGAAACCTTCCCCGACCGCGACGCCCCCGCCATCGCCCGCCTTTGCGCGCCGCATACCGGCATCGCGTGCGACGGACTGATTCTTGTGCGCCCGCCGCACGACCCCGACGCCGCGGACTTCCGCATGGACTTCGTCAACCCCGACGGCTCCCCCGCCGGCATGTGCGGCAACGGCGCCCGCTGCGCCGCCCGCTTCGCCTTTGAAGAAGGCATCGCCCCGGCCTCCATGCGCATCGAAACCGCCGCCGGACTCCACCTTGCCGACATCCTCCCCGACACCCAAGTCCGCATCACCTTCCCCTCCACCGTCAACCCCGTTCCCAAAACCCTCGCCCTGCCCGTCCCCCACGCCCTAGGGCTTCTAGATTCTCTAGACCATCTAGATTCCTTGGAAATCCGCTCCCTGAACACCGGCGTCCCCCACGCCGTCGTCCCCGTCCCCCTTGAGCTCCTCCCGCGCCTCGACCTCCCCCGCCTAGGCTCCTGGATCCGCCACCATCCCGCATTCGCCCCGGCCGGCACAAACGTCGATTTCATCGCCCCCCCCGCCGCCCCGACCTCCCCCATCCCCATCCGCACCTACGAACGCGGCGTCGAAGCCGAGACCTTGGCCTGCGGCACGGGCATCACCGCCTCCGCCCTGGTGGCGATCCACCTCGGCTGGACGACCTCCCCCGCCACCCTCCGAACCCCATCCGGCGACCTCCTCCGCGTCACCCTCTCCCCCCTCACCCTCACCGGCCCCACCGCCACCCTCTACACCGCCACCCTCGCCCCCGGCTTCTTCCCCTGATTCCCCACCCGCCCCTCCCTCGCGCCCCTTCTTCCCCCATTCTTGCAATCACTGGAAATATTGATATTTCATCCCATTTTCCCCACATCTATCCCCCATGACCACCCTCCTCCCACGTGGCGCTTCCCGGTGCGCCACGCCCCCTCTCCGGGACACAAGTTTTCCCCTGCCGTCCCCATTGGAAAAGTTTCCAACCATTGGAAACTTTTTTTCCAATCTTTGGAAAATGGCGCGGTGTTCGTTTTCCTCTTGACTGAACATCCATACACATGCAAGATGCCACCCTCAAAGGAAACACCGCCCATGCTGCCCAAAGACACCGATCTTCCCCAGCCACTGCCCGACGTGATGGATGTCGCCGGACTCCATTGCCACGTGTACGAGACCTCCGCACTGGAAGCCTGGTTCGCCATGCAGGGGCTTCGGCAAGTGATTTGCGCCGACGAGCCGCCTGCCCAACGCGGACGTATCGTCCACGTCGTCACCCAGCCCCCGAGCCCGAAGGAGATTGATTTCATCCTCAGCCAGCAGGTCTGGGGCAACTTCCCTTCCCTCGATCAATTTCTTGCCGTGCATGGCATCTTCGGAGTCACCGATTTCGAGGTGGCGGCAAACACCGACCTCCCTGGCTGGGACGGCGAAAGCATCCCCGTCATCCTTTCGAATCCGCGCTGGTACCGCGACGGCCGACTGGTTCCCGCCCATCCCGCCGTCGTCGCCCCCCCGGCGTCGGCCCGCAACCGCCCACGCCTGCCTGGTTCCGGCCGCCACCGTCGCCGCTGAGCAGGCAAGTTTCTTTCAACGTCCCCCTTACCGAGAGAGGAGCCCGTCAAGCTCGTTTTGGAAGGCTTCCACGGTGGAGGTGGGTGCGCCAGGATCATAGCGGACATTGCCGCCGTGCAGGGCCGCCAGGCGCTTGAGGAAGAGGGGCAGGTAGCACCCCGGCGTCGCCAGCCGCGCCGGCATGTAGCCGAAGGGCGGCGCAAGAAGCGTTTCCGCCAGCTTGGCCAGGGTGTCGGACGGGCGCAGCACGCGCGGCGGGGGATTGTCGGTTTCGGGCAAGTTCGGCGGGGCGGGGAACCCGGCCGTCTCGTCGGCGGCCAGCGGGATCCGGTAGGCCTGGCGCCGCGAGCCGGGCTCGCCAACCGGCGCGATGGCCTCTGCAAACGACACGACGCGGTCCTTCACGGGCAGGGCCCGCAACCGCGCCAACAAGGCGGGCGGCAAATCGAGCGGGAAGCACAACTCGGCGGGACGCGGTTCGCGTTTCAGGCGCCATCCGTTTCCGTCCGGGGAGCGCGTCCATACGGGCACGGATCCGGCACTGGGATTTTCTGGGAGCTTGTCCATGGCCTTGGGGTCGGAGTAGAGGGCCACGGCGGCTCCGAGCAGTTCCACGAGATCGGCCAGTTCGCGCCCCCCGACGGGATGCGGCAGGAAACCGGGCGCGAAGCATTCGAGCGACGGCAGATGCCCGCGCGCGAACTTGAGACCGCCCGCCTTGATGGCCGCCGCCTCGCCGGGCAGCAGTTCGGAGGACTTGAGGAAGGCCAGCTGCCATTGCCAGAACACCAGGCCCGTCAACGGGTTGTCCCCGCACCCCGAAAAATCGTGGACGGCGCGGAAGGTGGCAAAATCCGGGTAGAATGCCAGCGCATGGTATTCGCCGAGCATTCCCATGGGCGAGAGGACCCGCTCCCGTCCGTCCGCGAGCTTGAGGACGGCGACGCATTCCTCTTCCAAGCGCTCCCACGGGGCGAGCTTCCAGATGCGCAGGGCCAAGGCGTGCGCGAGGCCGAGGCGGGCGGGATCGACGGGCGTGTCGTCGAGTTCGATCTCCTCGGCGGGCGCGGACGGCGGGTTTTCGGCCGGATTGCGCCAGGGAAAACCACGAGTGTGCAGGAGTCCCTGTCTGGCGATGGGATTTTCCCGGAACATGTTTTCCACCGCATCACGCAGTCCAGGAGGCAGCGAGTCCATGTCCTCCTCGAGATTTCCGGAGAACAAGAACGGATCGTCCCCATCGTCGTCATCCTCCTCCTCCCCGAAATCCTCGCGCAGGTATTGGTTGATTTCAGCGAGGGCGGCCTTGTGCGGCCCGGACTTCGGCCCGGAGACTTCCAGGCATTCGGGGCCTTCGCCCTCGTCGGTGCGCAGGAACTCCACCTCGGCGCGGAGGGGTTTGCCCGCGTCATCCTCCCACGAGCAGGCAAGCACATCCTTTTCCTTGGACAGGTGCGCCGAAATGGGGTCTCTCGACGACATGCCCCGATCCGGTCCGGCATCCCCGTCGGGAAACAACCCGCACCGCTTGGCGCCGTCGGGAGAGGAGAACGTCCAACTTTCTTCATCGTCCCGGAAATCGAAGACATCGAGGAGGGCCTGGTGCAGGTCGCACAGGTTCAGGCCGTCGGCGGGCAGCGCGAGGACGCAAGAGGTGGTGGTACGGTGCCGGGTATGCCGGCAAAGGAGGATGATTCTTTTCATGCGCCCCATCCTATGGACGCACGCCCCCCATTGCAAACCGATATCGGCGCAAAGGGGAGGGATTCGCCTCCCGCCAGTGCTCCGGTCCTTGCCTGCGGCGGCAAACACGGAGCGAGCGGAGGAAGGAGACACGGAGAAGTATTTGGAGGGAGTGTTTTTGGAGGGGCGTTCGCGTCCCGGAAACACACAGCAAACTCTTGTCCGGGGAAAATGGGAAGGTGCGAAGCCTCCTACCGGAAAACTCCGTGCCTCCGACCTCCGCGCGCTCCGTGTTTGCGCCGCAGGCCCCGAACAATCCTCACCCCACCGGCATTCGCCCCTGCCCGCGCTTGAGCCAGACGGAGAGGATGGCGATGTCGGCGGGGGTGACGCCGGAGACGCGGGAGGCCTGGCCGAGGTCGCGGGGGCGGATCGCGGAGAGCTTTTCGCGGGACTCGTAGCGGAGGGCGGCGATGGAATGGTAGTCGAAATCAGCTGGAATTTGTTGCTCTGCAATGCGTTGTGACTTTTCTACGTTGCGCAGTTCCCGCTCGATGTAGCCCGCGTACTTCGTCCCGAACTCCACCTGCTCCCGGACCATCCGCGGCAGGTCGCCGCGGCGGTCGGGCATCGTGTCGTATCCGATTTCCGGGCGGCGCAGCCACTGCGCGAGGGTCGCCCCGTCGGGGGCGCGTTCCCGGTCCAGCCGGGCGAGCTCGTCGCGGATCTGCCCCTCCCGCTCCCGGATGGTCCGCAACCGGGCGGCGGGGACGATCCCCACCCTCTCCGCGGCACCGGCCAGGCGGAACACCGCGTTGTCCTGCCGGAGGAGCAGGCGGTGCTCCGCGCGGGAGGTGAACATCCGGTAGGGCTCCGTGACCCCTTTCGTGACCAGGTCGTCGATCATCACCCCGATGTACGCCTCGTGCCGGGCGAAGACCAGCTCCCCCCTGCCGAGGACGGCCAGCGCCGCGTTGATGCCGGCCATCACGCCCTGGGCGGCCGCCTCCTCGTAGCCGGTGGTGCCGTTGACCTGTCCGGCGAAATACAGTCCCTCCACCCGCTTCGTCTCCAGCGTCGGCTTGAGCTGCGTCGGGTCGAAGTAGTCGTACTCGATGGCGTACCCGGGGGCGAGGAACTCCGCGCGCTCCAAGCCGCGGATCGACCGGATCATCCGCAGCTGGACCTCCAGGGGAAGACTGTTCGACGTCCCGTTCGGGTACACCTCCGGGACCGACCGCCCCTCCGGCTCCACGAAGACATGGTGGTCCGTGTGGGAGGAGAACTTCACCACCTTGTCCTCGATGGAGGGGCAGTAGCGCGCGCCCGGGGCATCGATCAGCCCGCCGTAGAGCGCCGAATCCGCGAGGTGGGAAGAGATGATGCCGACCGTCCCCGCGTTCGTGTGCGTCAGGTGGCAAGGGATGGGGTCGCTCCCCGGAACCCACGGGAACAGCGCGGAACCCGATGTTCCACGTGGAACCATCGACTCGCCGGCGCGTTCCGCGGCCTCATCGCCGCCGGATGGGTTCCTCCCCGGTTGTTCCACGTGGAACAATCCCTCCCGGCCCTCCCAGGAAAAGAACGGCACGGGATCGGTCTCGCCCGGCTCCACGGCCATGGCCGCGTAGTCGATGAAATCCTTGTGCAGGCGCGGCGGGGTGCCGGTCTTGAGACGTTCCACGTGGAACCCCAGGTCCCGCAGCTTGTCGCTCAGCTCCAGCGCCGCGGGCTCACCCAGCCGCCCGGCGTCCACGGCGTGCTTGCCGACGAAGATTGTTCCGTTGAGGAACGTCCCCGCCGTCAGGACCACGCACCGCGCCTCCAGCCGCCCCGACTGGGTGCCCAGGACGCCCGCCGCGCGTCCGTTTTCCACGAGGATTTCCCGCACGGTGTCCTCCACGACCGCCAGGTGCTCCTGCCGCCGCAGCACCTCCGCCATGCGCGCGGAATACGCCGGCTTGTCGCACTGCGCCCGGTTGGCCTGCACGGCGGGCCCCTTGCGGCGGTTCAGCACCCGGAACTGGATGCCCGTGCAGTCGGTGTTCCGCGCCATCTCCCCGCCCAGGGCGTCCAGCTCGAACACCATGTGGGACTTCGCGATGCCGCCGATGGAGGGGTTGCACGACATCTTGGCGGCGTTTTCCGCCTTCATGGTCACCAGCGCCGTATCCACGCCCATCCGCGCCGCCGCCAGCGCCGCCTCGCAGCCCGCATGGCCGGCCCCGATGACGATCAGCTGGAAGGTCTTCTTTTCTGGGGTATTCATCTGTTTCTTCCTTTGCAAAGAAGTGGTTGCTTCGTCCGTCCGGGGAGGGACAAGGGGGCGCCCGCGCTCATTTCCCCACGCAGAACCGCGAGAACACCGCGTCCAGCGTATCCTCGTCCCACTGCCGCCCCAGGATGGCGGCCATCCGCACGGCCGCCTCCCGGAGTCCCATGGCGGCCGGCAACCAGTCTTCCTCCCGTCCGGTTTCCAGCCGTCCCTCCGCCTTGCGGAGCTCCTCCAACGCCTCGCGCAGGGCCTTTCCGTGGCGCGCCGATACCGCGACCTCGCCGGACTCGGCGGACGCCCCGGCGGCTCTCTGGATGGGGAAGGGGGCCCCGTCATCCGGTTCCAGCCCCGCCTTCCGCAGGATCATCCCGACCACGGGCTCGCGCGCTTCCGGGTCCACCAGCGACACGGCATGGAAAACGTGTCCGCCGACGCGGAACCCGGCCGAGCCGTCGCCCAGGTCCGCCTTGTTGGCCAGGCAGAGGGTCGTGGCGGGATCGCGTCCCGAAAGGAATGCGACCTCCTCCTCCGACAGCGGCTTCGAGGCGTCCACCAGGCAGACCAGCAGGTCGGCCGCCTCGACCGCTTCGCGGGCCCGCCGGATGCCTTCCCGTTCCACGGGGTCCGGGGCCTCCCGCAACCCGGCGGTATCTTGGAACCGGATGGGGTACCCATGGAGGCTCGTCTCGGCCTCTATGATGTCCCTGGTCGTTCCGGGATAAGGAGATACAATTGCTTTGCCTTCCCCGCAGAGCAAGTTCAACAACGTGGATTTCCCGGTGTTCGGCGCTCCCGCGATGGTAATCCGGAGTCCGTCCCGGAGAATGCGCCCCTCGTGCCACGTTGCTAGTAGCGCTTCGAGCCTATCCATGGTCCCGCGGAGCCGCCCCAGCAGTTCGGCGGGCACTTCCTGCGGCAACTCGTCATCGGGGAAATCCAGCATGGCCTCGGTGTCGGCAGAAAGGCAGACCAGGTCGTCGTACAGTCCGCGGATGCGGCGGCCCAGGGCATCGCCGAGCTGGGCGGCGGCCAGCCGCGCGGCGCGTTCGCTCCGGGCGTGGATGAGGTCGCCGACGGCCTCAGCCTGGGTCAAATCCATTTTTCCGTTCAAGAACGAACGTTTCGTGAATTCCCCCGGCTCGGCCATGCGGGCCCCGCCTTCGAGGGCGGCCTGCAGGATGGCCTGCACGGTGCGGGGCGATCCGTGGCACTGGATTTCGACGGAATCTTCGCCGGTGTAGGAGCGTGGCGCGCGAAAGACGAGCAGGAGGCCCTCGTCGAGGACGGTCCCGCCGGGGCCGGAGAGGACGTGTCCGAACCGGAACGAGCTCTCCGGCGTGAGGGAGGGCGGGGGACCGCCACGGGGCCGGAACAGGCGGTCCGCCAGGGGCAGCGCCTCCGGGCCGGAGATGCGGATGACCGCGATGCCCCCTTCGCCGGGCGGTGTCGCCGGCGCCACGATTGTGTCTTCGCGTACGGGGGGAGTTGTCATGCTCCCGTGATACACCCCGGGGCGCGTTTCCGCAATCCCTTCAATGGGGCGTTGACGGGGAATCCCGGCGGGGCTGTCCGGGAAATGGCAGAGCCGCTGGGCTGCGGGCCGTCCGGAATGGGTGGCCTTTTCATGGCGGACGCGCAGAAGCGCGTCCCTCCCCATGGAGAGAAGCGGTGGGAGGAAGCGGGAGGGAGGTAGCGGAATGAATGGGCTGCGGGAAATGGTGGTGATGGAGGGAATATATGGTTGAAAGCCCGGATTGGCGGTGTGTTTCCTGTAATTGCAAAATTGGATGGGGAAGCGGTTTTTTGCGGCGGGGTGGGGCAGAGGGGGAGGGGGCAAGAGGACGGAGGGGAAGGGGCGATCAGGGGAGGGAAGGGAGGGCGGCGAGGACTTGGGAGAGGGAGAGGTCGGAGAGGTCGCCGGAGGGGGGGCGGAGGAGGGTCGGGGGGATGCGGCCGCGGGGGGACCAGGTGGCGGGGTCGGTGGGGCCGAAGAGGGCCACGACCGGGATGCCGACGGCCGCGGCGAGGTGGGTGATGCCGCTGTCGTTGCCGATGTGGAGGGAGCAGGTGGCGAGCGCGGGGGCGAGGTCGGTCAGGGGAAGGGAATCCAGGCGGGGGACGTCGGGGAGGGCGGCGTCTAGGGCGGGGCGGAGGGGGGCGTCGGCTTCGCCCAGGACGAGGACCACTTCGCGGCCGCGGGAACGGAGGGTTTTGACGAGGTCGATGTAGCGGTCGAGGGGCCAGTTCTTTTTGGTGGAGCCGCTGCCGGGGTGGATGGTGATGGGATGGCCTTTGATGCCGAGGGAATGGAGGCGGGAGGAGGAGGATGCGAGGAGGGCGGGGGGGAAGTCTAGGGCGGGGGCGAGGCCGGTTTCGTAGAGGGCGAGGGCCATCAGGGGCTCGAGGAGGAAGTCGACGGCGTGGCCGCGCTTGATGATGGGGGAGCCGGAAAGGACTTGTTTGGCCCCGGCCATGTGGAGGTTGCTGCGGATCTGGCCTTCGGGGTCGTGGAGGTAGTTGAGGATGAGGTCGAAGGATTGGATGGCCGCTTCCTGCCCGGGGGCGAAGTCGGGGACGGGGACGAAGAAGCGGACCATTTCGGCGCGGTCGAGGGAGACCACTTTTTGCGCGAGGCCCGCGGCGACGGCGAGGTCGGCGATGTGGGGGTAGCCCCAGATTTCGATTTCGGCGTCGGGCCAGCGGGCGAGGAGGGTCTGCAATACGGGGAGGGTGACGATGAAGTCGCCGATGGCGCCGCCGCGGAGGATCAGGATGCGGGGTGGGTGGACGGCGGGGGCGGCCATGGGGTCACCAGCGGATGACGGCGCCGGTCGCGAGGGCGAGGCCGAGGGCGATCCAGAGGGCGGACCAGAGGCGCCAGCGGAGCGAGGTCTTGGTCAGGCGTTCGTGGGTTTTGCGGAAGGTCCAGGGCCAGAGGACCCAGACGGCGCCGACGATGACGAGGATGTAGGCGAGGACGGCGGCGGCGATGGGCCAGGCGCCGCCGGTCCAGCGGACGGCGTCGAGGATGGGGTCGCCCAGCAGGAGGAGGAGTCCGCCGAGGGCGCGGACGGCGAGGAGTTCGTCGAGGCCCCAGACGATGGCGGCGAAGGTGGCGACGCCGGCGAGGGGGAGGTAGGGTTTGAGGATGTCGAAGCGCCCGAGGGAGGCGCCGCGCATGATGAGGACGACCCAGGCGAGGTCGAGGGCGGTGAGGATCCACGCGGCGGCGCGGCTCCGCGGGAAGGCGGCCAGGGCGCGCCGGGCGGCGGCGGGGGCGAGGAGCATGGGAAGGCCGAGCGCGATGGCGACGGCGGCGGAGATGGCGAGGAGGATGGGGAGGGTCGGGGTCATGGGTCAGAACGGGGCGGGTTCGGGGGCGCCGAGGGTGGTGGGATAGTTGTGGGAGGGGGGGAGGTTGGGGGCGGTGAGTTTGCCGGGGGCGGTGGGGTCGGGCTCGAAGCGCATGCCGCCGGTGACGGTGACCGCGCCTTCGGGGCTGCGGACGAGGCGGATGGTGCCGGCGGCGGCGATGTAGATTTCGATGCCGCGGGGTTCGCCGTTGCGCGTGAACATGGCGTGGGAGAAGCGGTCGGGCTGGGTCTGGTGCAGGACGTGGAAGACGCCCGCGGAGTCGAGTTCGATGGCGGGCTTGAAGAAGCGGATGAGGCCGCCCAGGTCCACCGCGCACAGGCAGTAGCCGCTGGAGGGGTCGTCGAGCCGGAAGAAGAGGTGGTCGATGCGGTCGCGGTTGATGGTGCGCAGGCTGGCCTTGCGCGCGGTGCCGGCGGAGGGGATGCCGTAGGTGCGGGCAAGGATTTCGAGTCCGGGCTGGACTTCGAGGGAGAGGCGGCGGCCGGAGAAGCGCATTCCGCCGAACGCGACTTCGGGCTGGAGCATGTAGGATTGGCCGCGGACGACGCGGTAGGCTTGGAGGATGTCCACGGTGACGGTGCGGGATTCGCCGTCGGGGACCAGGAGGGGCTCCTGGAGGAGGGGCTTGCCGCTCGCGCGGACGTAGGAGGAGGGGTCGTCTTCGACGGTGAAGAGGAGCCGGGCGTTGCCGGTGCCGGGCGCGAAGTCGAGGGGGACGCCGGTGTAGTTGGCGATGGTGACGTCGGCGCGGATGGGCTCCATCAGGAGGGTGCGGTTGTGGGCGAGGGTCCAGTCGAGCTCGATTTGGGCGAGGGCGGGGAGGGGGGAGAGGAAGAAGAGGAGGGATAGGACGACTAGAGCGGATTCAAAAATAGTGTGGCCGCAAGCCGTTGTCCCACCAGCCATTTCCCACTGCGGACGCGCAGAAGCGCGTCCCTCCCCGTGGAGAGCGCAACGGGAGGGTCGCGCTTCCGCGCGACCTTGTGGTGGGAAAACGTCTGGGAAGCTACAGAAAAACTTAAACCGATCCAAGACGGGGAGGACGGGGAAGACGGGACGGGAAAAAAGTTTTCCAATGGTTGGAAAAAAAGTTTCCAATGGTTGGAAAATTTTTTTCCAATGGTTGGAAAACTTTTGGGCTTGAAGATTGGCCATGGCGGGGCGGGGGTCAGCGGCCGACGGCGAGGCGGGAGGCGGCGCGTTCGGGGAGGCCGGCTTCGCGGATCTTGGCCTGGGCGCCCGCGATGTCGTATTCGACGCGGCGGAGTTCGACGACGTTCGCCGCCATGTCGTAGATGGCGTAGGCGGCGCGCGGGTCGCCGTCGCGCGGCTGGCCGACGGAGCCGACGTTGATGAAGTATTTGCGGCCGGCCACGATCTGCAGGCGGTTGTAGAGGCCGCCGCGGACGATGCCCGCCTTCTCGAACGCCAAGGGGACGTGGGTGTGGCCGAAGAAGCAGACGGAGCACATCTGGTAGGCGAAGTTGGCCTCGGCTTCGAGTTTGTCGAAGACGTAGCCCCACATCTCGGGGTTGTCCAGGGTGCCGTGGACCATCATGAAGGTCTCGACGCCGCGGGAGTAGCGGAGGGAGCGGAGCCATTCGCGTTCGGCGTCGTCGAGCTGGCCGCGGGTCCATTTGACGACGTCGGCGGCGAGGGGATGGAAGCCGGTGAGGGGGTCGTCGTAGGCGCAGTAGTGGTCGTGGTTGCCGCGGACGACGGCGTCGCCCGCCAGCTCGCGGACCTTCGCCAGGCACCACTTGGGGTCGGCGTTGTAGCCGACGACGTCGCCGACGCACGCGTAGCGCTCGACGCCCTGGGATTCGGCGTCGGCCAGGACGGCTTCGAGCGCTTCGCGGTTGGCGTGGACGTCGCCCAGGATCGCGTACTTGAGGCCACGCATCATCATGGTGCAGGGGCCTCGGGGGCGGACTCGGCGGGGGACTCGGCGGGGGCTTCGGCCGGGGCGGGGGCTTCGGCGGCGGATTGCGAGGCGATCTTGCCGGAGAGGTCGTCCACGGCGGATTTCGCGGCGTCGATGGCCGCCGCCTGGTCGGCGATGGCCCCGGCGAGCTTGGCGATGGCGGCCTGTGCGTCAGCCTTGCATTCCATGCGGGCGGCGAGGTCGCCGATCTCGGCCTGGGCCTGGGCGACGGCCTCGGAGGTCTTGCCCACGGCTTCGATGAGTTCGGCGATGGAGGCCTTGGAGCCGTCGAGGGCGGCCATGGCTTCGACGTCGCGCGGCGGCGGGGGCTCGGCGGGGGCGGCGGGGGCGGCGGGTTTTTCGGCGGCGGGCCCGGCCTTTGGCTTTTCGGCCTGGGCGCGGGGGAGTCCGAGGGTGCCGTTGTAGAAGGCGATGACGCCGCCGTTGGCAACGAGGTTGTCGAGGTGCCGCAGGAGGTCCTGGACTTCCTTGGACTCGGCGTTCGCGCCAGGCCGGAGTCCGTCGAGGAGGGACTGGCGGGTGGCGGCGGGGTTGGCTTCGAGGAACTTCACGATTCCCTTGACGATGTCGGGCGCGGTCGCCAGGTCGACGGGGGTCGGGGCGATGGCGGTGACGTAGGTCTCGCGGGCGTTGATCTTGAAGAGGTGCATCTTCATGTGCCGGAACGCCGGGCGCAGGGCGAGGGAGAGGGTGAAGGGGAAGCGGGTTTCGCGCTGCCACGCCATCGAGACTTCGCGGCGGAGCGACGGATCGTCGAAGCGGCGGGAGACGGCGCCCGGCAGCATGCAGCGGGCGGACTCGCGGAGCATGCCGTTCACGCGGTTGCGCATCCAGTCCTGGGCCTCAGCCTTCGTCATCGCGGGGCCCTTCGGGGGCTCGGGGGCGGGGGCGGCCGTGGCTTCGCCTTCGGCGGGTTTGGGCTTGGGGAGGTACTCGGCCTTGAGGCGGTAGACGGTCTTCTTGCGCATGGAGTCCTTCCACTGCTCGACGAGGGCTTCGTCGCGGACGGTCTCGATGTGCGAGAGGTACTCGGACTTGGGCATGTGGGAGAAGCGGGTGGACCAGAGTTCCTGGAGGCGCTCGTTGTAGCTGTGGTCGTTGGGCGGGCCGAGGAGTTCGCCGCTGAGCTGGCAGCGGGCGACGCAGGTGTAGGTGCCGGAGGGCGGCTCGACTTCGATTTCCTCGATGTCGAAGAACTTGCCGATGTGCTCGTTGAGCACGTGCGCTTCCGCGTTGGCGCGGGACAGGAACACCCGGTGGCAGTCCAGGCATTGCGCGAAGAGTTTGCGCGGCTCGCCTTCCTGCTTCGGGGGCGGGAGTTCGAGCTTCACGAGATAGCGGTCGTCGCCGCCGAGGAAGAGGTTCGCGATGTGGATCAGCGGGAACGCGCGGCGGCTTGCCTGGATGTCGCGCGCCACCAGCGCCAGGCGCTCGCGGTCGGGCAGGAACGAGACGTTCACGTCCAGGCGCGGCAACGGCTCGCGCGGGGGACCGCGGCGGTCGCCGCGGCGGTCGCCTTCGCGGCGCGGGCCCCTGTCGCCGTCGCGGCGGGGCGGTCGTTCGCCTTCGGGCCGGTCCTTGCGGAAGCCGCCGGGGCCGCCGGCGGGAGCGCCGTCGCGCCGCGGGCCGCGGTCGCGGAAG
>JAFYAC010000072.1 GCA_017540905.1 Kiritimatiellia bacterium
CGGTGGCGAGGCAGGCGGTGAATACGCCTGCGCCGAGGGCGAGGAGGACGGGGGCGGTGACGGGGAAGGCGTAGATGGGGGCGATGGCGGGGGCGTCGGCGAGTTCCTGGAAGATGGAGGAGGTTTTCTTGGAGGCGGAGGTGAGGATGTTCATGGGGGGAGAATGGCCGGAGGGCGGGGGAATGTCAAGGAGATTCATGTGATTGCAAAACTATGCGATCAGGGGTGGGGGGGGGGGGGCGCGGGAAGGGTGCGGGGGGTCAGGCGCGGGCGGCGGCGAGGAGGTCGGCGAGGGTGGCGTGGCCGTCGTAGAGGGCTTTGCCGACGATGGCGCCCGCCAGGTTCGCGCGGCCCAGGGCGCGGAGGGTGCGGATGTCGTCCGCCGAGGATACGCCGCCCGAGGCGACGATCCGGCAGGGGGTGCCCGCGACCGCGTCGCAGACTTCCGCCGTGGCCGCCGGGTTCGGGCCGCGGAGCATGCCGTCGGTCGCGGTGTCGGTGTAGATGATGGTCCGGACGCCGGCTTCGGCGGCGCGGCGGGCCAGGTCGGAAGCGCGCGTGGCGGAGGTCTCGGTCCAGCCCTTGACCTGGACGTAGCCGCCGCGGGCGTCGATGCCCACCGCCAGGCGGTCGCCGTGGCGCGCGGCCAGCGCCGCCAGGCGGTCGGGTTCGGCCAGGGCCCGGGTGCCGAGGATGGCGCGGCGGACGCCGGCCGCCAGCACGGCTTCGAGGTCGGCGTCGGTGCGCAGCCCGCCGCCGCATTCGACGGGGATGGGCGCGACGGCGGCGGCGATGCGGCCGATGACTCCGGTGTGCGCGGGGTGGCCTTCGAAGGCCCCGGTCAGGTCCACGACGTGCAGCCAGCGGCCGCCCTGCCGCACCCATTCGAGGGCGCGGGCGACGGGGTCGGCGCCGTAGTCGGTCGCGTCCTCGGCGCGCCCCTGGCGCAGGCGCACGCAGTGGCCGTCCTTGAGGTCGATGGCGGGCAGGATTTCGAATTCGTTCATGGGGCCTCCTCGCTCCAGTCCAGGAAGTTTTTCAGCAGCTGCAGTCCGGCCCGCTGGCTCTTCTCGGGATGGAACTGCACGGCCGCCACGCGCCCGCGGCGGACCATCGAGACGTATTCGCCGCCGTAGGCGGTCAGGCCCGCCGCCCAGCCGGGCGCGGCGGGCAGGCAATAGGAGTGGACGAAGTAGAACCAAGAGCCGTCGGGGATGCCCCGCAGCAGGGGGCAGTCTTCGGCGCCGGGCGCGCGGCGGACCTGGTTCCAGCCCATCTGCGGAATCTTGCACCCCGGCGACGCCGCCAGCCGCGCGACGTGCGCCGGCACCACGCCGAAGCCGCGCGCGCCGGGGGCTTCGTCGCTGCTCTCCGCCAACACCTGCAGGCCCAGGCAGATGCCCAGCAGGGGGCGGTCCGCCGCCATCCAGGCGGCGAGCGGCGCGGCCAGGCCGTAGCGTTCCAGGTTCGCCATGCAGTCACCGAACGCGCCGACGCCGGGCAGGATCAGCGCACCGAAGGCGTCCATCTCCGCCGGGTCGCGGAAGATGCGGTGGTCGGCCCCGAGGTGTTCCAGCGCGTTCGCGACGCTGCCGAGGTTCCCCAGGCCGTAGTCGACGACGCCCACCCGCATCACAGCACCCCCTTGCTCGACGGGATCCCCGGCTCGCGCGGGTTGGTCCGCACCGCCATGCGCAGGGCGCGGGCGAGGCCCTTGAACACCGATTCCCAGGCGTGGTGCGGGTCCTTGCCGTAGAGCTGCGCGATGTGCAGGTTCATGCGCGCCTGCGTCGAGAACGCCCGCATGAATTCTTCCAGCAGGCCGAGGTCGAACGTGCGGATGAACTTGCGGCGGGTCGCCATTTCGAGGACGAGGTACGGGCGGCCGCCGAGGTCGAGGGCGACGCGCGCGAGCGTCTCGTCCATGGGGAGGAGGGCGAAGCCGTAGCGCTCGATGCCCTTGCGGTCGCAGAGGGCCGCGTTCAGGGCGTCGCCGAGCGCGAGGCCGACGTCCTCGACCGTGTGGTGGTCGTCCACGTCGAGGTCGCCGGCCGCCTTGAGGTTGAGGTCGAAGAGCGAATGCTTCGCGAACAGCTCCAGCATGTGGTTCAGGAACGGGACCCCGGTCTCGATGGTGTACTGCCCGGTCCCGTCCACGTCCAGTTCCACCCGGATCTGCGTTTCGCGGGTGTTTCGTTCGAGCATCGTTGCGCGGCTGGTTTTCATGGCGCGGCAGAGTAGCGCGGGCGGGGGCGCGAATCAAGCCAAGGCGACGGGGAGGGGCGGGAGCGTCCCGCGGGCGGCGGCGGCCGTCAGCGGATGCCGTCGGCCTCCTTCAGCCTGTCCACGAGTTCCCGCAGGCGTTCCGTCATCCGCATCTTGGTCACGTCCACCACCCCGCGCGCGACGCCCAGCGACTCGGCGACGGCCTGGGGCTTTTCCCCGCGCAGGGCGACCCGCAGGAAAATCTGCTTGTTCCTCGCCCCCAGGCGCGGATTGTCCATCAGCTGCCCCAGCGCCACCGCGTACACGGTCCGGCGCCACTCCTCCCCGTCCCGTCCGCCGTCCCCGGACTCCCCGTACCGGGCGGCCAGCGCCTCCGCCTCGCCCCTGCGACCCGCCTTCCGCAGCGCATCCACGGCCTTGTGGCGCAGCACCCCCGTCAGGAAATTGTGGAAAGCCCCCTGGCGGTCCTCGCGCTCCACCCACCCCGGGAGCGCCTTCATCACCCCCAGGAGGGTTTCCTGGATGAGGTCGTCGGCCTCGACCCCCGGGAACCGTTCCCGCGCATGCGCCTCCAGCATCGGCCGGTACTTGGCGACGAACTCCGGCCAGCGGGGGTGTTCGGCCCCGACGGCGATTTGCTTCAACAGCGTGGTGGATGTCGTGGGTATCCTTCCCATTTTGCGCTCCATGTTCCGCCACTCTACTCCCTTTCCCCGCCCCGTTCAATCCCAAACCGCCCGCGGGGGACCGCCGTGCCCATTTCCAAGCTTGCCTTTTCCTTCCGGCGGGGTAGCCTTTCCGTTCGTGCCCATGAACGAAAACGAAAAAACTGCTTCCGCCGCCCCCCAGACGCTGGATTCCGCGGCCGTCTTCACCGAGGACGAGGTCCTCTGCCATACCAAGATCGCCGACGCCGACAAGCTCTTCGAGGCGCTCGTCGGGCTGCTTTCGGCGCGCGACCCGTCCTTCGACCCCGCCGCCGCCGTGCAGGCCATCCGCGACCGCGAGGCCGCGTCGCCCACCTTCGTCGCGCCGGGCATCGCCATGCCCCACGCGCGGCTCGGCGACGTCTCCCGCACGCTCCTCGCCGTCGCGACCTCCCCCGACGGCATCCCCTTCGGCCCCGCCGGGGAACCGGCCCGGCTGGTCATCCTGGTGCTGACGCCGTCGACGGCGCCCGCCGCGTACTTGAGCGTCGTGGCGTCGATTTCGCGCCTGCTGCGGCAGCCGGCGTTCGCGGACGAGGTGGTCGCGGCGGAGACGGCGACCGGCGTGGAGGCGGTTTTCCGCGGCGCGCACCGCGACCCGGACCTGCCGCCGTACGTCTGCGCCGCCGACATGATGGGGCCGCCCGTCGCGACGCTGCGCGAGACCGATTCGGTCAAGGACGCGATCGACGTGATCATCCGCACCGGCTTCACGAACATCCCGGTGGTGGACAAGGAGGGCGACCTGGTGGGCGTCGCCACCGCGCAGGCCATCCTGGGCATCTGCCTGCCGGAGTACCTGCTCTGGATGGAGGACCTCTCGCGCTACTCCAGCTTCGAGCCCTTCGGGACGCTGCTCGGCAAGGAGTCGAGCACCTGGCTGGCGGACATCACCGACGACGAAACCTACGCCGTCGTCGCCGCCGACCGCCCGGCCATCGCCGTCGCCGAAGCGATGGCGCGGCGCAAGACGAACGTGTGCTTCGTCACCGACGGGGCCAAGCTCGTCGGCGTCGTGACCCTGAAACGCTTCCTGCACAACGTGTTCCGCGATTGAGGCCCGCCATGAACGCTCCCAAGAATCCCAAACGCCTCGTCGCCCTCCAGTTCGCCGTCATGGCCGCCGTCGCCGGCCTCGCCGGGTGGCTCACCTCCCTGCTCGGCGCGCCCGCCGACGTAACCGTGCGGCAGGTCGCCGCCGTGTCGGTCTTCGTGTGCATCATCTGCGCGACGCTGATGTTCGAGGAACGCCGCCTCGGGGTGGCCTTCGTCGGCATCTCGGCGCTGCTGGCGCTGAAGGTCATCTCCCTCAGCGAGTTCGTCAAGAGCACCGAACTGCACATCATCCTGCTGCTCGTCGGCATGATGACGCTCGTCGGCGTGCTCAAGGACATGGGCCTCTTCACGTGGGTCATCCAGTCCATCATCAACGCGCGCAAGATGACGGGCCTGCGCTTCGTCGCCATCCTGATGCTCCTCTCCGGCATCATGCCGGGCATCGTGGACGAAGTGACGTCGATCGTCTTCGTCCTCGCCCTCGTCTTCCAGGTCTGCGACACGCTGAAGCTGCGCCCGACGCCGTTCGTCCTCATGTCCGTGATGGCGACGAACATCGGCTCCACCGGCACGATGCTCGGCAACCCGGTGGGCATCCTCATCGGGACCAAGGCGACGCCGACGCCGCTCTCCTTCGGCGACTTCATCGTGCACGCGACGCCCATCATGTTCCTCTCGCTGGCGGCGACGTTCCTGCTGCTGCTGGTCTACTACCGCAAGGACATCAAGCTCCTCGACGAACGCCTCGCCGAGCGCCGCGCCTCCCACATCGGCCTCGGCCCGATGGTGCCCATCCCGCACAAGCGCGGGCTGGCGATCCTGTTCGGCGCCCTGGCGTTCATCGCCGCGCACCATCCCCTCGAAGAAGCCCTGCACCTCGAACCCAACACCATGCTCGTCGCCGCGCCGCTGACCATCGCGGGCCTGCTGATGGTGTTCCGCTCCCACCGCGCGCGCCACTACGTGGAAGTGTCGGTCGAGTGGTGGTCGCTGCTCTTCTTCATGATGCTCTTCGCCGTGTCGGCGGCGCTGGAAGCCTGCGGCGTGACCGATGTCGTGGCCGACCAGATCGCGACCGAGGGCGCCGCCAACAAGTACCTCCTCACGCCGCTGATCGTGGCGATCACGGCCGTCGGGTCGGCGTTCGTGGACAACATCGTGTTCGTCTCGACGTTCATCCCGATCGTGAAGGAGATCGTGGCGAAGTCCCCCGAAATGCAGCCCCTCTGGTGGGCGCTGCTCTTCGGTGCGTGCTTCGGCGGGAACATCACGGCAATCGGCTCTACGGCGAACCTGGTGGCCATCTCGATGCTGGGCAAGAAGTACTCCATCAAGGTCGCCTTCCTCGAATGGCTGAAGATCGGCCTCCTTGTCGGCCTCGTCTCCTGCTCCGTCGCCGTCTCCGTCGTCCTCTGCTACTTCAAGTAGCCCCGCGTGCGCCGGCCGGCGCCGCGACGCCACCGGGGCGGCCGGGATTGTGCGCGGAGCGGGATTGTGGCATAGATGGGGCATGGACAAGAGCGATGCGATGAATGCGAACGTGGCGGCCACCGCCGCCGGGGCGCCCATGCGGCGCGGGGATGCCGCCTACCGGGCCTACACCGAAGTCCTCCGGCGCGAACTCGTGCCCGCGATGGGTTGCACCGAGCCCATCGCCGTCGCCTACGCCGCCGCCCTCGCGCGGGATCTCGCCGGCGGCCCGCCGGACCGCGTCCTCGTCGAGGCCTCGGCCTCCATCATCAAGAACGTCAAGTCCGTCGTGGTTCCCCACACCGGCGGGCTCAAGGGACTGGAGGCCGCCGCCGCCGTCGGGGTCCTCGCCGGGGACGCCTCCCGGGAGCTCGACCTGCTCGCCGACGCCGGGGCGGACACCGGGACGGCGGTGCGGGACTGGCTCGCCCGCTCGCAGGTCGAGGTGGCGGCCCTGGAAAGCGGAGAAGTGTTCGACCTGCGCGTGACGGCGTGGCGCGGCGCGTCCACGGGGCGGGTCCGGCTGACCGGCGGGCATACGCGCGTGGTTTCGCGGGAGCGCGACGGCCGCCCCGCCGGCCCCGGGGACGGGCCGCCGCAGGAAGCCGCCGCGGGGGACGGTTCCCGGGACTGGATGACCGTCCCGGGCATCTGGGAATACGTGGAAGCGCTGGACGTCGCCGACGTCCGGGACATCCTCGCCCGGCAGATCCGCTGCAATCTCGCCATCGCGGAGGAGGGGCTCCGCGGCGACTGGGGCGCCGGCATCGGCAAGGTCGTGCTCGCCGCCGGACGCGACGGCGTCCGCACCCGCGCCAAGGCCTGGCCCGCCGCCGCCAGCGACGCCCGCATGGGCGGATGCGAGATGCCGGTCGTCATCAACAGCGGCAGCGGCAACCAGGGGCTGGCCGTGTCCCTGCCCGTCCTCGCCTACGCCCGCGAACTCGGCTCCGGCGAAGATGACCTCTGCCGCGCCCTCGCCCTCGCCAACCTCGTCGCCATCCACCAGAAGGACGGCATCGGCTGCCTCTCCGCCTTCTGCGGCGCCACCACCGCCGCCGCCGGCGCCGGCGCCGGGGTCGCCTACCTCCTGACCCGCGACTACCACACCGTCGTCCACGCCCTCGTCAACGCCCTCGCCATTCTCCCCGGAATGGCCTGCGACGGCGCCAAGGCCTCCTGCGCCGCCAAGATCGCGGAAGCCGTCGACGCCGCGCTGCTCGGCGTGGACATGATCCTCGCCGGAAAGCAGTTCCTCGGCGGCGACGGCCTCGTCACCAAGGGCGTCGAAGCCACCATCCGCAACATCGCCCGCCTCGGCCACGACGGCATGCGCGAAACCAACGGCGAAATCATCCGCATCATGCTCCGCAATCCCTCGCCGACGCCCTGAAGGGCTCCGTGGGGTGGGGGGGCAAAGAGACGGCAACCTGCACAACATGGGACACCCTTTCCAAGTTGCGCCGCCCCACGCGGAAGTCGCGCGATGCTTGTTCAGGAGGTCTTGCGCCACTTCCGGGAGTGCGGCATCCTGCCGCGCCGCTTGCCCAAGTCCACGGCGCGGCCGGAAGCCGCACCGCCCAGCCGTTTCCCCACCACAAGGTCGCGCGGAAGCGCGATCCACCCGGTGCGCTCTCCACGGGGAGGGACGCGCTTCCGCGCGTCCGCAGTGGAAAATGGCTGGTGAGACAACGGCTTCCAGCCACTCGGTTTTTGAAACCGCCCCAGATTTCCCGGAACCGCGATTTTTCCAACCATTGGAAACTTTTTTTCCAACCATTGGAAAACCCGCGTTTTGGCCGCGGGTTGCCGGATTGCGCAAAATCCCGGGGCGGGGCGACCGCGCTTCCGGCGGGGATAGGCGTCAGACCTGGAGGAAGCCGCCGGTCCCGAACGCGGGGGCGTCGGCGTCTTCGGCGGCGGCTTGGGCGGCCGCGGGGCGGAAGTCCGCCAGGATGCGGCGCCAGGTCTCGGCGTTGTTGACGAGGGTTTCGAGGGCTTCGTCGAAGGTGTCTGGATCCAGGTCCGCCAGCGGCAGGAGCCGCAGCAGGACGTATTTGCCCGTTTCGCGCGTCTTCGCGAAGTGCGAGGAGGATTCGAGGTTGGCTTCGAGCAGCAGGTCGGCGAATTCGGCGCGGCCGTCGGCCGGCGGTTCGCCGATCTCGGCCCCCGCGACCAGGTGGTCCGGTGTTTCGACGAGGGTCACGGCGATGCCGTCGATGTCGAGCGAGGTCTGGCCGTCCTGCGGGACGAGGCCTTCGACGGAGTGGCGGCGGGCGAACGCGGTGATGATTTCGGTGAATTCCATGGGTGGGGTCCTTTCCCTCCGGGGGCGATGGTCTGGGAGAGTTTGACGTCGGTTGCGGCGGGGATGCGGCGTTTGTCGGGGTCCCGGGGGGCCTTGGCAACCCCGTCCATGAGGCCCGCGGCGGTGCGGTGCGCGGCGGCCTGCACGAACGTGCCGAACGCCGGAAATCCGTTGTCGATGTGGATGGCCATGCAATGCTCTCGTTGGTTGAAGGGTTGTCGGATTGCACATCCGACTACACGGGCCGCCGCGGGAAGTTACACGTTCCCTCGACCTTGCCCCGCATCATACCCGTCCCCCCCCGCCGGAAGGAAACAATTTTTTCTGACATGCCGTGGCGTCGGCGAGCTGGCGGAGGAAGCGGTCGCGGTGCGCGGCGAGCTTCGGCGGCAGGTCTTTTTCGCGGAGGAAGCGGGCGAAGGCTTGCGCCGTCGCGTCCAGGCGGGTTGGGTCCGCGTTCACCGTGTAGTCGCCGAGGACCACCGACTGGCAGTGGATCGGCTTTTGTTTCGCCAGCCAGCGGCGGGAGCGGGCCGCGTCCTTCGCGCGGCGGGCATTGCGGCGCACGGTCAGCAGCTCGGGGATGCCGAGCTTCGCCTCGACGTGCTTGCGCAGGCGGTCGAAGTTCCGGTGCTCGCGCAGGAGACGGGCGAGGCGGCGGCGCGCGGCGGAGCAGGGGGCCTGTAGGTCGGCGGGGAGCGGGGGGTCGGGGGATGCGCCGGGCAGGAGCCATTCGAGGGGGAGGCGGTCGTCGAGGGCGAGGAGCTGGCGGAGGCGCTGGGCGAGTTTTTTGTAGCGGACGAGGGTGGAGTAGTTGAGGGTGACGCGGCGGTCGGCGAGCCAAC
>JAFYAC010000073.1 GCA_017540905.1 Kiritimatiellia bacterium
ATGGGCCACCCTTCGCCTCCGCCACGGCCGCGACCGGGCCCATGACCTCTTCGTGGAAGCCCTGGACACCCTGGCCGCCAATCCTTCCTCATCCATCCCGGACCTCCTCTTCCCCTTGCCCTCCAATCCCTGACCCCATACAACGTGGTTGGGGTTGTGCCTTGCACGGGGGAGGGGAATGGGGTAGAGTTATGACTTTCACTTCTGGAGAACCAACGATGGGACAGGACATTCAGGAAATTGCCGGCGGGTGGGAGTACGATCCCAACGAGACGCGGGCGCGCTGGATCGAGGGCGCCGACGGGCGCCGCAAGCTGCAGCTGCGCCTCGATCTCGGCGTGTTCCAGATGGAACCCGACGGGCGCCCCGACGGCACCCGCCCGCACCAGTACCCGTCGCTGCTCGAGTACTACCTCGCCGAGGAGCGCAAGCGCACCCACGGCGTCCTCGCCGAGCCCCTCGACTCCGACGCCTGCGCCCAGCTCCAGCAGGAGGCCATGCAGTTCTATTACCGCATCATGGCCTGCCACGCGCTCGGGGAATGGGTGCGGGTGCGCGACGACAGCGACCACGCGCTCGACCTGATTGACCTCGCGTCGGAATACGCCGCGGACGACGAGACGGCGTGGCATTTCTCGCAGATGTTCCCCTACATGCGCATGATGAACGCGCGGGCGCTCGCCGAAATCGCCATGGGCGAGGGCAATTACGCCGAGGCCGCCAAGCAGGCGCAGGAGGCCGTCGACGAAATCGAGGGCTTCTACAAGGAGAACTACGACGACGTCAACGAGGACGGCTCCGAGGTCTCCACGCCGGGCGAGCTTATATCGGTGCGCGAGCTGCTCGCCGAGGTCGAGAAGCGCCGCCCCATGACCGAGACGGAGACGCTCCAGCGGGAGCTCGCGCGCGCCATCGAGCTCGAGAACTACGAGCGGGCGGCGCAGCTGCGCGACAAGCTCCGCGGCATGAAGGGGTTCGGCCACGGGGGGGTACGCGGCGGCGCGAAGAAGCGTCCGCGCGCGGGGGGCGGCGGGGGCGGGGAATGAGTTCCGGCCGGGGCGTGGCAGCGGCCTGCCTGGCGTGGGCGGCGGTCGCGGCGGCGGGGCCGCAACTGTACCTGGGGAGCGAGGGATGGGGGGCGGTGGCGGGGGAGGACGGGAAGACGGCATGGATCGGGCGGGTACCGGCGGGGGCGGATAGCGTGGAGGCGGACGGGGTGGTTTTGGCCGTGGCGGACGGGCGGCCGCTGCCGGCGGGGGCGGCGGAGCTGCCGGGGAAGAACAATCCGTTCGGGGACTGCATCGTGCGGTCGCTGACGGGGCGGTTCGACGCGGCAATCAAGGGTAGAAGCTGGTCGCTCATCGGGTCGTCGGCGGGCAAGGCGGGGGAGTTCGCGCGGATGAAGGACGCGAAGGGGGGCGACCTCAAGCTCGTCTTCACCTTGGAGGACGCGCGCAGCGGCGCGAAGTGGCGGCTGGTGCCGGAGCGGATGGCACAGGAGGGCGGGGTGTATTCGTGGTTCCGCGGGTCGGCGCGGGCGTACGCGGGGACGCTGGACGACGGCAAGATCGACTGGCTGATCGCGACGGAGAAGATGGGGGACGGTCGGTGGGTGGTCCAGGGGCGGGTGCTGCTGATGGAGAAGGAGGAGCGTTTCTTCCGGCTCCGCGCCGGGGTGGCGGATGCGGCGGGGGCGATACCCGTCGCAGGCTGGAACGGCGGCGCCGAGCAGGCGGCCGGGGTCGCGGTTCGGCGCGACGACGGGGCGGCGGTGGCGTTGCTGGCGGATTTGTCGGAGCCGCGCCGCATGCGGGCGGTACTGGACGCGGCGGAGGACGGGATGGCGCTGGAGTTCGATTTGGCGGCGACGCCGTCCACGGCCAATTTCCCGCGGCGGGCGGCCTTCTCGGTGACGCTCGAAACGTGGAAGGACGCCGGCGGGGACGCCGCGGCGCTGGAACGCGCGGCGGCGGAACGCTGGGTGCGCCCGGTCGCGGGCGGCGAAACGCTCTCCAGTGGCGATGTGTCGCAGATGCAGTCGGCCGTGGAATGTCCCGGCCGCGAGACGTGGGGCGCGGCCGACGCTTTCACCGACCCCGACGATGCCTGGGGATGCCTCGAAGTCCTATCCAGCGGCCTCGCCCCCGACGGCCGGACCGTCGCCAAGGCCCGCGCCACGGCCCGCTCGTGCGCCGCGCGGGACGCCGAGGGGCGTCCGTCCGTGGCGCTGCTCCCGGATGGCCGCGCCCGTTGCCCGGTGAACCTGGACCCCGACCTGCGCATGCCGTTTTCGGCGGGCGTGAACCGCGGACAGTGGGCGCGCGAACGGTTCCTGTCGGACTGCACGACGGGCACGTGGGTTTGCGTGGAAGTTGCGGGAGAGGGGTTGGATTGGCAGGCGCGCGCGCTGGAGATGTGCGACTATCCCGCGGTGTGGGAGGCGGACACGTGGCGTCCCGCCGTGGCGTTGGCCCACGCGGAAGCCGAATGGTTGCTGGCGATGGCCTGCGCGGTACGGGGCGCCGGCGGCCGCCTGTGCGTGCTGGACGACGGGACGTATGCGCCCTTCACCACCCACGCCGCCGACGCCGTGATGTCGGGCGCGGTGGACGAGCCCGCCTTGCGGCGCGCGCGGTTGCTGGCTGGCGGCCGTCCCTGCGTGTGGTCGGAGGCCGCCGCGAAGGCGCGGGGAGCGGGGGAGGAGGAGCTGGCGAGCGCGGAGCGGCTGGCGTGGGAGCTGGGGTTTGTGGTGCTCGGGGAGTGAGGGAGGGGTGGCCGGCGGAGCGGCCACGGGTAGAACCTGTAATGCGAGGCGGGCGGTAAACGGTTGGCGAGGTGGCGGGATTGTGGTATCGGTTGGGGGATGAAAGGCGGCATGTGATGAACGACGACAGCAATCCGATCGGACGGGTGATCAGCGGACCGGTGGCTCCCCTCGAGCGCGCCGCGGCGGCGTGGCGCGACCAGCCCGTGGACTGGGACCGAATGGCCGAGGCCAAGCCGTACGCCGTGCGGCGCGAGCAGACCACCATCGAACGGCCCGTCACCGTGCGCGGGCGGGGGACGTTCTTCGGCAAGAGCATCCGCACGCTCACGTTCTGCCCCACCGACGCGGAGGGGTGGTGGTTCGAGCGGACGGATCTGCCCGACAGCCTGCCCGTGCGGTGCTCGATACGCAACGTGTGGACGACCGGCAGCATCGTCAGCAACATCGTGCTCCGCAGCGGGTCGCCCCACAACTACATCCGCATGGCCGAACACATGATCGCCCTGCGCATGGGGCTCGGCATCGACAATCTGCGCATCCGCATCGATTCGGGCGATCCGCCGCTCTTCGACCGCGGCAGCAAGGAGCTCGTCGAGGCGCTCGACAGCGCGGGACGGCGGCGGGCGGGGCGGCCGGTGCCGTACGTGACGGTGCGGGAGAAGGTCACCGTATCCAACGGGCACGGCGGGTTCCTGACGCTGGTTCCGGCGGAGGCGGGGAATCCGTCGCTGGAGCTGGACGTCGCGCTCGCGTTCCGCACGGCGATCGGGCAGCAGCGGATCCGGTTCGCCGTGGACCCGGCGACGTTCGCCTACGGGGCGACGGCGCGGACCAACGCGTCGGCCGGCACGGTGCTGTTCTGCCGGACGCTCGGATGGATGTTCGCCGACGTGCGGAACCTGGGGTACACGTTCGAGAACCTGCTCGTCGCGGGACGCTTCCGCTACTGGAACCGCGCGCTGCTCGAGCACGACGGCAAGTCGCTGGAAGCGGCCTGGCACCGGGCGTGCCTGGACCTGCTGGCGGCCATCGCGCTCATCGACGACGGGCTCTTCGTCGGCAAGATCGTCTCCTACAAGTCCGGCCACGGCCTGGACGTGGAGATGGTGCGGCGCCTGTACCAGGAGTCGCTGCTGACGCCGTTCACGCCGGCCTGAGGAACTCGCGATGGCACGCGCGGACACGGCGGCGGTTCCGGCGGCTGCGATGCCGGAAGCCCCCGCGAGTAGCTTCCTGAGCCTCGCGGCATTCCGGATGCTGCTGGTCTACATCGTCGTCCTGTTCGTCCAGCCGCAGAACCGCTTCACGTTCCTCTGGCCGTTGCATATCGCAGACTTGTCCTTCATGGGGGCGGTGGGGTTGCATATCATGGCATGCGTGCAGGACCGGCGGCCCATCATGCGGTTCGGACCGGCGACCATCGTGTCGATGCTGTTGCTGATGTTCGCGATGTTGTCGCAGTATACTGGAGAATACCAGACATCCACCGCATGGAACTCGTATATTGATATCATCGTCAAGAATGCCACACTGTGCATTCTACTGGAAGCGATGATGACGAGCGTCCCGCGCGTGATGGTGACCCAGCTGGTGGTGCTGGTGTCCACGTTGTGGTGGCTCAAGGCCGGCATTCGTTTGGCCCAGGCCGGTGCCACCTACTCGGGCGACCGCCTGATGGGGGCGGCGGTTGGCATGATCGAAAACCCCAACAGCTTTGCCTATTTTCTTTGTGTGTTCCTGCCGGTCTATCTTTGGATGTCCCGCCACTGCCGCCGCCGTTGGGAGCGGTGGGCGTTCTTGGCCGGGGCCTTGGCCGACATGTACATCGTCTTCAAGACCGGTAGTCGCACCGGATTGTTCACACTGTGCCTTCTTGCTCTTTTCCTCCTTCCGCGCTACGGCCATCACAATATCAAGAACCTTGTCCTGATTGTACTTGCCGTTGCCGTGCTTCTCCCGATGAGCGGCGAACGGAACATCCAGCGGTTCAAGACCATTCCCCAGTCTGTAAAAGGATTCCTCGGCCTGGGCAAGGCCCAAGAGCATGAAGGCCCGATGACTCAAGACGAACAAAGTGCCGATGAACGCGCCCGAAAGAACGAGCACACATGGGGTTTGATCAAAGAATATCTGCTGTTCGGGGTAGGGGTGTGGCCTGACCCTTCACGATATCCGAGCCGCTGGGGGATGGCGGGCGGGGAAGTCCATTGCGAAATCTTGATGGCCGGCCGGCAGATGGGCATCATCGGCATGGGGCTGTATGTATCGTACTGGACCATTTTGCTTGTTGGCGGCGGAATTATTCGGCGACGAAACAAACAAACTTGGTCGGCGCTGGCGGATTTGGGATGGACGTTCCAATTGCAGGGCGTTTGCCTGATTGCAGGAGGTTCTTTCTGTCCGAGTGCATGGAATCCGCCCATGATGATTTTGGCGGCGAGCGTGTCCGCGTTGATGGGGTTGACAGGAGGTGGAAGGTCGGCTGGGGGTGAAGCGCATGTGGAGCCTGTGCCGAAGCCAATTCGCTATGAACGGCTGGTGACACAAGGTCAGGGAACGGCGGGCGGCAAGGAATCCACAGACGGGGGTAATGGAGCGAATCCAGGCAAAAACTCCATCACAGCGTAATTTCGCACTGTGATGCGAGGAGGGCGAAGAGGGCGGCACCGAAGAGGGACCAGAAGGTGCCGGCGAGGTAGTTGAGGAGGGAAAGGGCCAGGGCGGGGGCGGCGGGGATGCCGAGGGGGGCGAGGAGGGCCACGAAGAGGGCTTCGCGGATGCCCAGGCCGCCCGGGGTCAGGGGGATGGCGGAGAGGACGGTGATGACAGGGAAGATGGCCAGCCATTGGGGCCAGGGGATGGTGAGCGAGAGGGCCAGGGAGAGGGCGTGGCAGGCGGCGGCGAGGAGGAGGAGGTTCGCGAGGGAAAGGAGGGTGGCGATGGCGGCGGCGCGGGGATTGCGTCGGGGGAAGGTGAAGGCGGTGTGGAGTCGGGCGAGGAGGGGGTGGGTGCGGGAGGGGAGGAGGCGGGCGGCGAGATGCCAGGGGGTGGAGGTCAGGGCGGCGACGGTGGCGGTGGCCCCGGCGAGGGCGAAGAGGAGCATCAGCCAGGAGGCTTTGCGCCAGGCGGGGTCGGCCAGGCGGGCGCGGAGGTCGGGGAGGAGGGAGAGGCAGCCGAAGGCAAGGGTGGCGAGGAGGCCGATTCCGCGGTCGATGACGACGCTCGCCGCGGCTTCGGCTTCGCGTCCGGGATGGCGGCGGGCCGCGGCGTAGGCGCGGTAGAGGTCGCCGCCGCACGCGCCGAAGAAGAAGGCGTTGAAGAATTGTCCGGCGAAGAAGGCGCGGAAGGTGGCGGCAAAGGGATTGGGGAGGGCGAGGGCCCGGAGGAGGAGGTGCCATCGCACGGCGCCCGCGAGGAGGGCGAGGAAGGTGAGGGCGAGGGCGGCGGCAACGCAGCCGGGGGCGCTGTGGAAGAGGGCGAGGGCGTCGAGTACCGAGCGGGGGCCGATGCAGTGGATGAGCCATGCGAGGAGGGCGAGGGCCGCGAGGGGGCGGAGGAGGGACGTCCAGCGGACGCGGCGGGGGGGCATGGGTCAGGCCTCGGCGATGGAGCGGTAGAGGTCGGTGAGGGTCTGGCGGAGAGGTATCTGCGGGGTCCAGCCGGTGTCGGCGCGGAGGCGGTCGGTGGAGTAGGCGGGGTGGGCGTCGGTGGGGCGCCAGAGGGCGGGATCGACGGCGAGGGAGGGGCGGATGCCGGAGATGTCGCAGAGGGCGTCGAGGAGGTCGCGGATGGAGACGGAGGAGGGCGAGGCGATGTTGTAGGCGGCGCCGGGGGTTCCGCGTTCGAGGAGGAGGAGGTAGGCGCGGACGACGTCGCGGACGTCGGTGAAGTTGCGGCGGCTGTCGAGGTTGCCGACGCGCATCTCGGTGGGGGCGCGTCCGGCGGCGATGTCGGCGAGCTGCCGCGCGAAGGCGGAGGAGACGAAGCGGGGGGACTGTCCGGGGCCGATGTGGTTGGCGGGGCGCGCGACGAGGAGGGGGAGGCCGTGGCGGGCGGCGTAAAAGCGGGCGGCGGTGTCGGCGGCGGCCTTGGTGACGCCGTAGATGTTGTCGGGGGCCAGGGGGGAGTCTTCGGTGAAGGCGGCGCCGGCGGCGGGCGCGGAGCCGTAGACTTCGGCGGACGTGACGAGCAGGACGCGCGTCGTGGGGCGCAGGGTGCGCACCGCGTCGAGGACGTTCAGGGGGCCGACGGTGTTGACTTGGAACACCATCTGGGGATGCTCCCACGCGACGGGGACGAAGGCAATGCCGCCGAGGTGGAGGATGGCGTCGGGCGCGAAGGTTTCCAAGGCGGCGCGGATGGAGTCGGGGGAGGTGGCGTCGAAGGGGAGGTAGGGGAGGTTCGGGGGCGGGGTTCCCGCGACGTCGCCGCCGCATACGTCGTGGCCCGCGGCGCGGAAGGCCGCGACGGCGTGGCGTCCGACGAAGCCGTTGCATCCGGTGACGAGGATTTTCACGGGCGGGCCTCCGGCGCGGCGGCGCGGGCGCAGCAGGGGCAGTCGGCGCGGCGCGCGGCCTGGATGGAGCGGAAGGTGGCGGTCAAGCCGTCGTAGACGAGGAGGGCGTCGGTGTGGAGGCGGCCGATGCCGGTCAGATGCTTGATGGCTTCGACGGCCTGCAGGGAGCCGACGACGCCGGGGATGCCGCCGAGGGGGCCGGCCGGGGGCGCGGGGGGCGGAGCGTCGGGGAAGACGCAGCGGAGGCAGGCGGTGCGGCCGGGGAGCACGGTGAGGAGCTGGCCGGAGAAGGCGTCGATGGCGCCGATGACGTAGGGTTTTCCGAGGAGGGCGCAGACATCGGCGACGAGGGCCTTGGAGGCGAAGGAGTCGGTGGCGTCGATGACGAAGTCGTAGGGCGAGAGGATGTCGCGCGCGGTGTCGGCGGCGAGGCGCGCGGGATGGGGCCGGAGCGTGACGTGCGGGTTCAGCGCGCGCAGGTGCGCTTCGGCGGATTCGGTCTTGGGGCGGCCGATGTCGGAGGTGGCGTGCAGAATCTGCCGCTGGAGGTTCGAGAGGTCCACGATGTCGCCGTCGGCGAAGCCGATGGTGCCGACGCCCGCCGCCGCGAGGTAGGCCAGGGCCGGGGAGCCGAGGCCGCCGCAGCCTACGACGAAGACGCGTCCCTTGCGGAGGCGTTCCTGGGCGGCGGTGCCGAAGCCGGGCAGGTCGAGCTGGCGGGCGTAGCGTTGGCGTTCTTCGGGGGAAAAGAGCATGGCGGGGCGTCAGAGGGAGCCGGATACGGTGTCGGCGATGGCCGCGAACGACAGGTGGACGCCCGCCAGGAAGAGCACGATCGCCAGGACGATCATGACGATGTACACCCATCCGGCCGCGCAGAACACCGTGCGCAGGCGCAGCAGGAAGGGGAGGGTTTCCTCGTGGACGTAGGGGGTCCGCTCGAGCGTGGAACGGGCGCCGAGCAACGCGATGCCCGCCACCAGCAGGGGGATGTTCCACGGGAGGAGGAGCAGCAGCGGGAGCGAGACGATGATCGTGCAGATGCCGTCGAACAGCATCCAGGCGCAGAGGCCCGCCGGGAGGGGTACGCGGCCTTCGCCGAGCGGCGGGGCGGCGGTCAGGTCGAGCGCGTCGCGGAGGGGGACCCAGTTGGCGAGGCCTTCGCGCCAGACGAGGGTGCCGGCGGAGAGGAGCCCGTCGATGTAGCCCTGGCGGATCCTGCGTTCGTCGTAGGGGCCGCGCTTGTCGGAGGTTTTCGGGTCAACGTAATACCAGTTCACCATGGTGTGCCTTGCTTGATGGCTCCACTATGCCACAACACGGCGCGAAAGAAAGGCCGAAATGAAACGCCCGGAATCCCGGAACGGGCGGGAACAGGAGGCGGGATGTCAGGGATGGGCGAGGGCGCGCGCCAAGCGGGGCAGGGCGGCGGCGGGACGGATGTTGTGGGTGAGGAGGTCGCGGATTTCCTCGACGGCCGTCACGCGGCGGAGGGCGGCGGGGAAGGCCAGGCCTTCGGTTTGGGCGAGGATGGCCTGCGCTTCGGAAGGGAAGTGGAGGGGTGGCGTGGCGGGGTCCTTGAGGGCGGCGAGGACGTCGCGCTGCCAGTTCTGGACCATGGCGAGGACTTCTTCCTGCTCTTCCTTCACGCGGGTGGCGACGCGGGCTTCGATGGTGTCCTTCGCGACCTTGGGCATGTCGTCGGGGGGGGCGGCGCGGGCGGCCGCCTTGCGGCCCTTGCCCTTGGAGGGGGCCTTGGCCTGGACTTCGGCTTCGGCGGCGGCGGTGGCGCGCTGCTCTTCTTCGGCGCGGACGCGGTCTTCGAGTTCGGCCAGCGGCGCGAGGAGCTGGTCGGACCAGGCGAACACGTCGGCGGGGCGCCGGGCGGGCGGATTGCGAAGGAGGTCCAGGACGTGGGGATACCAGGGTTTGGCGGTGAGGTCCTCGGTTTCGGCGACGTCGACGGTCTGGGCGCGCGAACGCACGGTCGCCAGCAGGGCGGAGGGGGTGGCGGTGACGAGGATGAGCAGGCTGTTCGGCGGGGGCTCTTCGAGGGTCTTGAGGAGGATGTTCTGGGCGTCGGGGTTGAGTCGGTCGGCGAAGAGGATGACGCAGGCCTTCCAGCCGCCTTCGTAGGAGGTGAGGGAGAGGAAGTCGATGAGGGCACGGGCGTCTTCGGCGCGGATCTGCCGGGATTTGCTTTCGGGCTCGACCCAGCGGATGTCGACGTTTTTGTAGAGGTCGGCCGGGGCGTCGGGGGCGTCGTAGAGGAGGTGGAGGATGGCCTCCGCGGCCGCCAGCCCGCCACCGCGGGGGCGTCCGGAAACGATCAGGGCGTGGGGCATCCGTCCGGCGGCGATGGCGCGGCGGAAGTGTTCGGCGACGGCGGCGATGTCGGGGGAGGCGGGCATGGGTGGTTCCTTTTGGGGGCCAATATATGGCAGGGGGCTGGTGGTTGCAAGCCAGTCCGCGGGTGGGGCAAAGGACGGGGGCAAGCCCCCGAACCCCCGGGGGGCGGAGGGTCAGTCCTTGAGGGAGAGGCGGGCGGAGGGGATGGAGTGTCCGGATGGGTCGAGGACGCCGGCGAATTCGGCGACGACGGTGCCGGGGAGGGTGCGGAGGCGGAAGAGGAGGATGTAGTGGCGGTAGTATTTGGAGGGGATGATTTCGCTGGAGGGGACGGAATCGATGCCGCCGCGGGCGGCGCCCACGATGGTGGCGCCGGTGCCCAGGCCGAGGGCGAGGAGGGGGCCGCCGGTGGCGGCGATTTCGGCTTCGGCGGCGTCCCGGTCGTAGTTGCCGGAGGGTTCGGTGGAGAGGAGCTGCTGGCCGCAGGCGCGGTAGATGGCCCGGCCGGGCTCGCGGGTGGCGTCGATGGCGGCGAAGGCCAGTCCGTTGGTCACGGTGGTCGCGATGCAGGCGGAGAGTTCGGGGTCGAGGCCGTCGGCGGGGGAGGGGATGGAGCCGTCGTCGCCCTTGCCGTAGTGGGAATGGGCGGTGCCGGCGGCGTAGGTGTCGTGGCGGAGGACGTAACGGAGGCCGATGCGGCGGAGGGCGGCGGCCTCGTCTTCGTTGACGCGGTAGAGGCAGAGGACCTCGGCGAGGGAGGAGGGGCCTTCGTCGTAGAGGCCGGCATTGCGCTCGCGGACGGGCTCGGAGGTGTTGTCGTCGGGGCCGCGGTAGAGGCCGCCGACGGTGCCGGCGGCGCCGCGGCCCGCGTAGTCGTAGCCGCCGCCGGGGGAGGAGGAGGTTCCGGCGTCGAGGAGCGAATCGAGGCGGTCGAGCTTGCCGTCGTTGGCGGCGAGGAAGGTTTCGACGGCCCGGCCCGTCGCGAGCTGGTTGGCGACGGAGACGGAACGGGCGGCGCGCTCGCGGATGGCCCCGATGCGGTTGACGGCCAGGGTGGACAGGAGGGAGAGGATGGCGATGACGACGATGAGTTCGATGAGGGTGAAGCCGGCGGGGGATTTGGAGGGTGTTTTCATGGCATTGGGTATCAGCGACGGGGAGGGGGGGAGGGTTCAGGGAAGGGGGGCGGAAAAAAGAAAACCGGCCGACGGAGCGGCCGGGAGCGGAAGACACAGGGGAAGAACCCCGGGGAAGGAAAGGGAGGGGGCTAGAATTCGCGGGCGTAGAGGGAGCCCTTGCGGGGGACGGTGGCGTCGGGGAGGGGACGGGCGTAGGCGTTGGCGTCGTTGACGCGGAAGACGCGGACGGGGCCGACGGGGGCCGGGGTGTCGCGGCCGAATTCTTCGCCGGTGAAGGGGGAAATGAGGGGCTCTTCCTCGACGACGGCCTGGAGGACCATGCCGGGGCGGAGGCCGGAGGAGAGGCCGCGGTCGAGGGTCAGGGAGTCCTGTCCCTGCTTGCGGAGGATGCGGCACTCGAAGGGGATGGCGTCCACGCGGCGCTGCATGTCGGCCCGGACGACGCGCTTCCACTGTTTCAGGGCGGCGGGGTTGCGGGAAGCGGGGGAGACGAAGGAGGCGATCAGTTCGCGGCGTGCGGCGTCGGTGAGCTGGAGGGAAACGAAGGACTGGCCTTCCTCGGAGAAGACTTCGCCGGAGATGCGGTAGGTGAAGGCCGGGGCGTTGCGGGCGAGGGCGCGGTCGCCTTCGAGGAGGTCGACGCGCGGGGAGGAACGGAGCGTGCCGAGGAGTTCGTCGCGGTAGAGCGCGGCGATGTCCGGGTCCCCCTTGAAGGGCGGGCAGATGACGGCATGGCGGAGGGTGGAGAGGGGGGGGATCTCCGCGGCGGGGATGGAGGCCGCGGCTTCGGCTTCGGCGGCGTAGTCGCCATCGTCCGCGTCCGGCTGCTGTGCGGGGGCGGCGGCGGGGGCGAGGAAGGCGAGGGAAAGAAGGGCGGCAAGGGCCGCCCGGATGGGGTTTGTCATGGGAATCCTCGTGGGGGAATGGCGGTCAGAAGGCCATGTTGATGACGGGGAAGAAGGTCAGGGGGCCGTCGTCGATGAGGTTGATGAGGCCGATTTGGACGCCGCGGAGGGAGACGGCCTGGTTGACGATGCCGATTTGCAGGCCGGTCATGTCGTTGGCCTTGTTGAAGGCGCCGAGGAGGATGCCGGAGGCGTCGCCCGCGACGGAATTGAAGAAGCCGACGGCCAGGCCCGCGAGGGCGGCGTCGTAGTTGCTGATGCCGACTTCGACGCCGGAGAAGTGCATCTCCGAGGTGTTGAAGAGGTTCGCGCGGATGGCCCGGATGTCGTCGCCGAGGGAGACGAGGCCGAGGTCGATGCCGGTGACCGTGGTGTTCCGGGAGGCGGCCAGGTTGAGGCGCAGGCCGACGACGTCGGTCTCCTCCGGGAAGATTTGGCAGGAGGAACCGGCGATGCCGAGCTGGAGGGGCGTCCAGGAGGGGGCGGCGAGGGCGGCGGTGGCCGAGAGGAGGGCGGCGAGGGAGCAGGCGAAGAGGCGGGTTTTCATGGGATGGGGCCTTTCTGTGGAAGAGAACGGTTGAAAGCGGATAGCGAAAAGACGGTGGGGGCGGGTCAGAAGATGGAGCGGACCTTGGTCTTGCGGATTTCCTTTTCGTCGGCCCAGTCGATGGTGCCGGTGCGGAGGTTGCGCAGGTTGAGGGTGAACTTGTAGTAGACGTCGGTGACGCGGCCGAACTTCTGCTCGATTTCGGAGAGGTTGGCGGTGAGCATGTATTCGGCGGCGACCTGCTGGCCGAATTGGACGGGGTTGGCGGCGGCCTGCTGCTGGTAGGCGAGTTCCTGTTGGAGGGAGGCTTCGGTGGTGCGGTCCTGGAAGGTGAAGCGGCCGGAGCGGATCAGGCGCGTGCGGATGGAGTCGGTGATGGATTCGGTGTCGATGTGCTGCATGGTCTTGTTCTTGACGGGATCGATGATGAGCACGGGGCGGTGCCCGTCGGCCGGCAACGGCGCGGTGGCGAGCATGGAATCGACCATGGCGGTCGCAGTCTGCTGGAGGTCGGAGGAGCCGAAGTCGGTGCTGAGGGGCTTGGTGGAGGTGGGGTCGCCGTAGTCGATGGTGGTGGCGCAACCGGCGAGGAGGAGGGCGGCGGCGAGGGCGGCGGCGGGGAGGAGGAGGAGGTTGGCGGATTTCATTGGGGAAGGACCTTTCTTGGTTGGAGGGTTGGAGGGTTTCCGGGGTTTCGGGGAAATGGGAAGGGGCATCAGTGGATGTACTTCTTGGAGCGGTCGGCTTCGCGGATGCGGATGCGGAAGGACTCGGCGGCGGCGGAAGGGGCGACGCCGATGACGGGGCGCGTTTCGCGGCCTTCGAGGGTGAGGACGTGCCAGGGTTCGGCGTCGGGGTCGATTTCGATGCCGTTGGCGTCGCACCAGACGAACTTGTACTGGACCTGGACGCTCTTGTTGCGGGCGGAGGTGAGGGTGAGGCGGGCGCGGAGCAGGCCGTTGGCCGTCTGGTCGGTGCGGACGTTGCCGAGGAGGACCTGGCGGGCCAGACGGGTGTTGTCGGCCTGGAGGTACTGCTGGTAGACGCCGTATTCGTCGGGGGCGACGGTGGCGGTGACGCCGGTGGTGTTGGGGGCGGCGCAGCCGGCGAGGATGGCGGCGGCGGCGGCGAGGGCGAGGAGGGGGACGGGGGTGGGTTTCATGGGTGTCTCCTGGGGGTTGGGGGGCGGGTTGGGGGGGGGCAAATTTTGAATTTCAGATTTCAGATTTCAATTTTCAACAATCTCAGATTTCAGATTTCAAATCTCAGATTTCAGATTTCAAATCTCAGGGTTGGGCGGGGGGGAGGTCGACGAGGACGCCGGTGGGGGCGTCGGAGCCGATGGAGAGGACTTGGGGGGCGCCGTCGATGCGGGTGAAGCTGTTGGAGGCGGCGACGGCCTGGCCGTGGGCGAGGGCGGCCTGCGCCTCGGCCTGCTGGCGGATGACGTCGTCGTCGCGGTCCTGGGCCATCTGCTGACCGCGGCGGTCGAGGCCGGAGCCGGAGTATTCGAGGGCGATGTCGAGGGTCTGGCCGTCGCGGAGCTTGACGCTGTTTTCCCAGGCGGCGTAGCCTTCCTTGGAGACGCGGAGGCGGTGGACGCCGGGGGCCATGCGGAAGGTGCCGGGGGCGGTGCCGATCGCCACGCCGTCGAGTTCGACGGTGGAGGCGGCGGGGGCGTTGACGGTGACTTCGATTTCGTCGGCGGCCGCGGCGGTGGCGGTTCCGGCGATGGAGCCGGCGTCGAGGGAGCCGGAGGAGACGGCGGACTGGACGCGGGAGGCGATTTCGCGGGAGCCCTGGTCGAGCATCATGTCGAGCTGGTCGTAGGCGGCGGTCTGCTGGAAGGCGGTGTCGGTGATGCGGTCGGTGACGGTGACGCGGTCGCCGTAGAGCTGGGAGCCGTCGCGGCCGTCGAGGACGCGCAGGGCGATGCGGAGGACGCGGGTGCGGCTGGTGGTGGGGAGGCCGTAGGCCTGGGAGCGGACTTCGTTCTCGGCCACGGAGACGATGGAAGCCATCACGAGGCAATCGGCGTCGAGGGTGCGGGCGACGTTGAGGGCGCTGGCGGCTTCGGAGGGGGTGGTGTCGACGGCGCTTTCGCCCTTGGCGGACTGGAGGAGTTCGAGGGCGCGGTGGAGCGCCTCGGGGTAGGCGGCGTCGGTGGGGGAGGCGGCGCTGCGGTCGAGGACGTCCTCGGGTCGCACGACGGAGAAACCGGCCTGGGAGAGGTCGCTGGCGAGGGTGTCGGCGAAGGCTTCGAGCTTGGAGTCGAAGGCGGCCCCGGCGCGGTTCTGCACGAAGAGGGCGGCACGGGGGGCGGCGAGCGCGGCGGCGGCCAGCAGGCTGCATCCAAGCCAGGCGGAAAGCAATTTTTTGTTCATCATTTCGCGGGTCTCCTTGGAGGTTCGGTTCCTATGGTTGCACAAACGCGTGGGAATAGAAAGCCCAATCCGCGCGCGTGACGTACAACAGGGTCGTTTTGCCGGGCGCGAGGGTTACAGGCAGGTCGATGCCGCCGCCGCCGGCCCAGCGGAGGGAGGCGGTGGCGGTGCCGGAGGAGGCGTCGGGCCAGGCTTCGGCGGCCTGGATGGTGTCGGGGAGGGTCAGCCAGCTGCGGAGGTCGGCCTGCTCGGAAGCGACGTTGTAGAGGCTCAGGAGGAGGACGGCGGCGTCGGCGCCGCCGGAATGCTGGTCGTGGCCGTGGCCGTGGTAGTGGCCGCCGTCGATGTTGCCGGCGGCGCCCAGGGCGGCGCTCTTGGCGACGGCCCGGGCGATCTGGCGCGCCAGGATGCCCGGCATGCGCTCGGAGAGGGCGCGGGCCGCGAGCGAGGAGATGCGGCAGAGGGGGGCCAGGGGCGCGTCGGGGGCGCCGGGGACGTGCAGGGTGATGCGGCCGGCGGGGCTGGGGCATTTGCCGTAGACGGGGATGTTGATGGCGCCGAGGCCGCCTGAGACGGGGAAGGGGATGTAGAGGTCGGCCTTCTGCGCGACGTGGCCTTCCTCGACCATGACCACGAGGTGGGCCTTGCCGGCGTAGGCTTCCGTGCCGGCGGCGGGGGTGGACGCGGCGTCGGGGAAGCGGCGGGAGAGGTCGGCGAGGTCCTCGCGCATGCCCAGGCGCTTGGCGAGGCGGATGGCGGAGGTCTGGAGGGCGGGGGTGGAGGGGGCGAGTTCGAGGGCGCGCTTGTAGTCGATGTAGGCGTCGTTGGCTTCGCCGCGCATCTCCCAGACGACGGCGGAGAGGAAGAAGACCGCGGCGTTCAGGAAGGAGTTCTTGGCCTGCCCGGCGAGTTCGTCGAGCCCGGCGTAGGCCTTGGAAACGGCGGTGCGGGTCTCGGAAGGGGCGTCCGCCAGCGGGTCGGAGGCGGAGGAGTCGTTGCGGGAGGCGGCCTTGGCGACTTCGGCGTCGTGCTGCCTGAGGGCCTCCTCCTGGACGCGGTTGGCGCGGCGGATTTCGACGCCGGCGCCGTCGAGGTCCCGGGAACCGAGGTAGTTGAGGGCCTGGTAGTGGTGGACGAGGGCCTGCTCGTAGGCGGGGGCGCGGTACTCGATGGCCTTGTCGTTGACCAGGACGGCGGAGGCCTGCTGGGCGGCGACCCTGGCCGCGAACACCGCTTCGTCGCCCTGCGCGGCGGTGCGGGCGATGGCCTTGTCGAAGGCGTCGCGCGAGGCGGCGTAGTCCCCGTAGAGCTGGGCGGTGCGGCCGGCTTCGCTGGCGAAGAGGACTTCGTCGCGGCCCTGGATGCGCGAGACCAGTTCGGCGGTGGCCGGACGGAGGTCTTCGCCGCGGTCCATCGGACCGAGGACAACCTGGTTCACGCCGGTGGGATAGTGGCTGAAAGTGCCGCAACCGGCGAGGAGCGCGGCGGCGAGGGGCGCGGCTATCGGATGGAGCGTGCGGGGAAGCATGGCGGGAATGTAGCGCAGACCATGGCGGATGTCATGCGGAAAAGGGGCGGTTTTCCAGGCGGCGGGGAATGGTGGAGCGGTTTTCCAACCATTGGAAAAAAAGTTTCCAACCATTGGAAAACCGGGGCGGGGCGGGGGAGCGGCTACTCGACGGTGACGGACTTGGCGAGGTTGCGGGGTTGGTCGATTTCGCAGCCGCGGAGGCGCGCGACGTGGTAGGCGAAGAGCTGGAGGGCCACGACGGAGACGATCGGCGCCAGTTCGCGGGAGGTCGGGGGGAGGGTGATGGCGTCGTCCACGGCGGCGGCCGCCTCGGAATCGCCTTCGGTGACGAGGCCGATGACGGGGGCGCGGCGGGCGCGGCATTCCTGGACGTTGCCGAGGGTCTTTTCCTTGCCCGGGATGTCGGCGAGGAGGGCGACGACCGGGGTCTCGGGGCAGAGCAGCGCGATGGGGCCGTGCTTGAGTTCGGCGGCCTGGTAGCCTTCGGCGTGGACGTAGGCGATTTCCTTGATCTTGAGCGCGCCTTCGAGGGCGGTGGGATACAGGATGCCGCGGCCGATGAAGAACATGTCGTTGGCGGTGGCGTGCTTTTCGGCGGCGCGCGCGATGGCGTCGTTGCGCTCGAGGACGGCGGAGATGAGGTCGGGGATGCGCATGATTTCGGCGACGAGCCGGATGCCTTCCTCGCGGGAAAGGCGGCGGGTGCGGCCGAGCTTGAGGGCGGTCATGAGCAGGGCCGTGACCTGCGCGGTGAAGGCCTTGGTGGAGGCGACGGAGATTTCGGGGCCGGCGTGCAGGTAGACGCCGCGCCCGGCTTCGCGCGCGATGGTGGAGCCGACGACGTTGCAGAGGCCGGAGACGAGGGCCCCCTTGCGGATGGATTCGCGCACGGCGGCCAGCGTGTCGGCGGTTTCGCCGGACTGGGAGAGGGCGATGACCCAGTCGTCGGGGCCGACGATGGGGTTGCAGTAGCGGAATTCGGCGGCCTGTTCGGGCGAGGCCGGGATGTCGGCGAGGTCCTCGAAGAGGTATTTGCCGACCATGCCGGCGTGCAGGGAGGTGCCGCAGCCGATGATGACGAGGCGGCGGATGGCGGCGAGTTCGCGCGGGGAGAGGTTCAGTCCGGAGAGGATGGCGGTCCCGCCAGTGGGGTCGAGGCGGCCGCGGATGGTGTTGCGCAGGGCGTCGGGCTGCTCGAAGATCTCCTTGAGCATGAAGTGTTCGTAGCCGCCCTTCTCGATGGCGCCGATGTCCCAGTCGACTTCCTGGACTTCGCGCGAGACGGGGGCGTTGTCGAGGGAGTGGATGTCCACGCTGCCGGGGGTGATGCGGGCGACGTCGCCGTCCTTGAGGTAGATGACCTGGCGGGTGAAGGCGACGATGGCGGAGACGTCGCTGGCGACCACGATGTCGCTCTCGCCGACGCCGATGACGAGGGGGGAACCCTTGCGGGCGACGATCATTTCGCCGGGGTGCTTGGAGGAGACGAGGGCGATGCCGTAGGTGCCTTCGACGCGGCGGAGGGCCTTGCAGGTGGCGGCGAGGAGGTCGCCCTGGTCGTAGTGGGCGACGAGGTGGGCCAGGACTTCGGTGTCGGTCTGGGAGACGAACTGCACGCCGCGCTTTTCGAGGCCGGCGCGGAGGGAGGCGTAGTTTTCGACGATGCCGTTGTGGACGAGGGCGAGGGTGCCGCCGGCGGCGAGATGGGGGTGGGCGTTCTCGCGGGTGGGCAGGCCGTGGGTGGCCCAGCGGGTGTGGGCGATGCCGATGGTGCAGCGGCGGCGGTCCTCGTCGGAAAGTTCGCGCTTGAGGAGGGCGTCGAGTTCGGCGACCTTGCCGGTCTGCTTGTAGACGCGCAGGCCGTCGGGGGCCGCCAGGGCGACGCCGGCGGAGTCGTAGCCGCGGTACTCAAGGCGGTGGAGACCGCTGACCAGGGGGCCGGCGGCGGGGGTGCTGCGGGACATGAAGCCTACGATTCCACACATGGGTGTCTCCTTTGTTCGATGGGCGCGGGAGAATCGTGCGAATCGGCACGGGAGTCAAGCAGAAACGGGGGTGGATCGGAGGGCGTCGCGGAGGAGGGCGCGGTCGTCCATCGGGGTGCGGCGGGCGGAGGGGCCCTCCTGGTAGGTTTCGTGGCCCTTGCCGGCGACGACGACGATGTCCCCGGGGCGGGCCAGGCGAAGGGCGGCGCGGATGGCGGAGGGACGGTCGGGATCGGCCAGGACCGGCGCGCGGGCGCCCATTCCGGCGCTGATTTCGCGGAGAATGGCGTCCGGCGGCTCGTTGCGGGGGTTGTCGCTGGTCAGGACGACGGCATCGGCCAGGTCGGCGGCAATGCGGCCCATGACGGGGCGCTTGGTGGGGTCGCGGTCCCCGCCGCAGCCGAACACGCACCAGAGGCGGGCGGGCGGCACGGCGAGTTCGCGGAGGGTGCGGAGAAGGTTTTCGAGCGCGTCGGGGGTGTGGGCGTAATCGACGAAGAGGTGGCGTCCGCCCGCGGGATCGGGGACGCGTTCGAGGCGCCCGGGGACGCCGGGCATCCCGGCGAAGGCGTCCGCGAGGGCGGCGGGAGGTGCGCCGAGCGCGCAGGCGGCGGCGGCGGCGGCCAGGGCGTTGGCGACGTTGTAGCGGCCGATGAGGGGAAGGCGGATGTCGGCGTCGCCCCAGGGCGTGAGCAGGCGGAAGGCCGTGGCGTCCGGGGTGCAGCGGACCGCCGCGGCCCGGACTTCGGCGGTGGTGGGCGTGGCGGCGGGGTCGAGGGAAAAGCGGATGCGGGGCAGGCCGGCGAGGCAGGGCTCGGCGGCGAGGCGGCGGCCGTAGGGGTCGTCGGCGTTGAGGATGGCCGGGGCGGCGGGGGCGGGTTGGGCGGCGAGGGATTCGAAGAGGAGGCGCTTGGCGGCGTAGTATTGTTCCATGCCGCGGTGGTAGTCGAGGTGTTCGGGGGTGAGGTTGGTGAAGACGGCGGCGGCAAAGCGCACGCCTTCGAGGCGGCGCGCGCAGAGGCCCTGGGAAGAGACTTCCATCGCGGCGGCGCGCTGGCCCGCGGCCAGGGCTTCGGCGAAGATGCGCTGGAGGTCGGGCGCTTCGGGGGTGGTGCGGGAGGCGGGGACGGAGTGGCCCGCCCACTCGTAGCGGACCGTGCCGACCAGCGCGCAGGGCGTGCCGGAGGCTTCGAGAAGGCGGCGAAGCATGAAGGCGGTGGTGGTTTTGCCGTTGGTGCCCGTGATGCCGCAGACCCGCAGGTCGCGGGTGGGGTCGCCGTAAAAGACGGCGGCGGCGGCGGCCATGGCACCGCGGGCGTCGGACGCGCGGATGGCGGGGACGTCGGCGGGGAGGTGGAGCGGGGCGGCGGCACCGTCCTGGAACAGGACGGCGACCGCACCGCGGGCCAGGGCGTCGGGGACGAAGCGGGTGCCGTCGTCGCGGGCTCCGGGAAGGGCGAAGAACAGGTCCCCGGGGCGGGCTTGGCGGGAGTCGTAGCAGAGGCCCGCGATGGCGGGGCCGCCGGGAGGGGCGGAGAGAAGGGGGGTGCGGGCGGAAAGTTGGCGGATGAATGTGGGCCAGTCCATCATGGGAGGGTGTCCTTTCGGGGGGTGGGGGAGGAGGGGAAAAGCAAAACACATAGGCGAGGAAGGGGGGACGGAGGGGCGCGGGCTCATAGGGTGGGGGTGGGGGAGAGAAGGCCGTTGGCGAGGGTGAGGCGGAGGGCGGAGGCGGGGGCGGTCCAGGCGGGGTGGTGGGTGACGAGGAGGAGGGTGGTTCCCGCGCGGTTGAGGGCGGCGAAGAGGTCCATGATGCGGGCGGCGGAGGCGGGGTCGAGGTTGCCGGTGGGTTCGTCGGCGAGGAGGAGGGTCGGCGGGTGCACGATGGCACGGGCGATGGCGACGCGCTGCATTTCGCCGGCGGAGAGGAGGCGGGCCGGTTGGCGGGTTTTGTCGGCAAGGCCGACGCGGTCGAGGGCGGCCAGGGAGCGGGCGCGGATGTCGGCGGGCGGGTCGGAGAGGTAGCGGAAGCGGAGTTCGACGTTGGCCAGGGCGCTGCGGCCGGGAATCAGGCAGAATTTCTGGAAGACGGTGCCGACGGCGGTCTTCCGCAGGTCGGTGCGGGCGCGGTCGGGTAGGGCGGTGACGTCGCGACCGTCGAAACGGAAGGTCCCGGCGTCGGGCGGGAGGAGGAGGCCGGCGACCATGAGGAAGGTGGTCTTGCCGGAGCCGGAGGGGCCGGTGACGACGGCGTAGGCGCCGCGCGGGAGGGTGAGGTCGATGCCGCGCAGGATTTCGACGTCGCGGCCGTCGGCGGCACGGAAGCGCTTTCGGACGCCCTCCATGCGGAGGACCGGGATGTCGGCGGGGGGCGGCATCAGATGGGGGTGGCGGGGAAGTAGGTGTGGTTGGTCTGGAGGTGGCAGAGGGCCAGCGCCATGGCGTCGGTGGCGTCGTCGGGCGGGGTGTCCTTGAGGGCGAGGATGGAGGCGACCATGCGGGCGACCTGGTCCTTGGGGGCCGCGCCCCAGCCGGTGATGTTCTGCTTGGCGGAGCGGGGGGAGTATTCGTACACGGGGACGCCGGCGACGGCGCAGGAGGAGATGGCGACGCCGCGGACTTCGCCGAGGACGAGGGCGGTCTTGCCGTTCTTGAAGTAGAAGCCGCCTTCCATGGACGCGGCGGCGGGGGTGTAGGCGGCGACGAGTTCGTCGATGCGGTTGCGGATGGTGCGGAGGCATTCGGAGTGAGGGGCCTTGGGGGGCATCTTGACGACTTCCCAGTGGAGGCAACGCATGGTGGAGCCGGAGGATTCGATGACGGCAAGGCCGGTACCGCGGAGGGAGGCGTCGATGCCGAGGACGGTGGTGGAGGGCATGGTGGATTCCTTGGATGGCTTTGGAAGGGGAGGAACGACCTACAGGTACAAAGGGGAAAACAATTGCAGAGGGCAAGGGAGAACGGACGATTGGGGCCAGGAGGGGAAAATGAAAAGGGTGGAGGAATGGAAGTGCATGCGGGAATGGAAGACGAAATGGGCGGCGGGGACAAGAAAAATCGGCGGGGGAGCCTCCCGGATGGGTGCAGGGCCGAATGCGGGGTTGCATGGGAAGGGGAAGGGAGGGTATATTGAAGGGGTTATGGCCAATGCTTGGGCAACCGGTGTGTGCGTCAGGCCGGACGGGCTGGAATGGACCGTCCTGCGGCGCGCGAAGGAGTCGTGGGACGTTCATTCCCGCGGCTCGGCGGTGTTTGGTCCGGCGGGGGGCGACGCCGCGGAGGGGGCGGATGCGGATGCAACGGCCGCGACGCTTCCGCCGCCGGAAGCGTCCGACTCCGCCCACATGGACTGGGGAAAGTGGACGGCGGAGGCGCTGCGTCCGCACCTGAAGTCGATGAGGGGGAAAATATCCGTCGTCCTGCCGATGGACCAGGCGCTGGTGCGGCTGGAGACGTTCCCGTCGGGGGACGCGGAGGAGCTGTACGGGATGGCCGGGCTCCAGACGGACAAACTCTCGCCCTTCCCGGAGGAGGAGACGGCGACGGGCGTCGAGACGCTGGAGTGTTCCGAGGCGGAGTCGCTGGTCGCGCTCGCCATCGTGCGCGCGGATGCGGTGGAGAAGGCGGGGGCGCCGTTCTTGGAACTGGGGTCGCTGCCGGACGCGGTGGACGTGGAGCCGCTGGCGTGGTGGTGGGGCGCGAGGAAGCTGCTGGGCGAGTCGCCGCGCGGGGGGAGGATCGTGCTGCGGGCGGAGGCGTCGGGGCGCATCGCGATGGCGGTGGCGCACGGGGCGCGGCCGATCGCGTTCGGGGCGCTGCCGCCGCTGCCGCCGGAGGGGGCGGACGGGGGGTGGCTGGAGGAGGCGGCCGAGGAGGTGTCGTATGCGCTGACATCGCTGGAGAGCGCGTGGGGCGCGGAGGGGGCGCTGAAGATGTCGGTGGTGGCGCCGGAGGGCGTCGACGTGTCGTGGGCGGCGGGGCTGGCGAAGGCGCTGGGGGCGTCGGCGCCGGAGACGGTGAAGGCGGAGGAGGTTCCGAGCGTGTCGGAGGGGGCGGCGCGGCGCTTGGCGGAGCCGGCGGAGCCGCTGTGGATGGACCTGGCGCCGGCGGCGTGGCGGGAGGAGGACGAGCGCCGCCGCGGGAACCGGGTGCTGATGGGGGCGGCGACGGTGTTCGTTGCGCTGTGGCTGCTGGCGCTGGGGGTGTTTTTCACGATGCTGAACGTGCGCCGCGCGCGCCTGTCGGATTTGGAGGCGAAGGTGGAGGCGGTGGAGAAGCCGGCGGCGGAGGTGCGGCGGCTGAGGGCGAAGGTGATGGACTTCGCGGCCTACGCGGACCGGAGCCGCTCGGCGCTGGAGTGCCTGCGGGCGATGAGCGAGGCGCTGCCGCCGGGCGTGGAGCTCAACTCGTTCATCTACCGCAAGGGGACGTCGCTGACGCTGCGCGGCGAGGCGGACGATTCGGAGCGCATCTACGCCTTCACGCGCGGCCTCGACGAGTCGGGGCTGTTCGACGACGTGAAGTCGGACGGCATCAGCATGAAGCCGGGCGCGGGCGGCGGCGCGGCGAAGTACACCTTCGGCATCACGGCCGCGCTCCCCGGCAACGGCGACGAAGCGGAAGGCGGTGCGCCGTGAAGATGGCCCCCCGCGAACGCAATCTCCTATTCGCGACGCTGGCGGTGGCGCTGCTGGCGGGCACGTGGGCGTTCCTGGCTCCACAGCGCGCGGAGTGGAAGGACTACCGCGACCGCCGCGACGACCTGGACGACCGCCTGGCGAAGGCGGAGCGCATGCTCGGCCAGCAGGCGGACGTGGAGACGCGCCTGGCGGAGTTCCGCAAGGGCGTACCGGTGTTCGCCGAAGGCAAGCGCGCGGAAGCGGAGCTGTTGCCGGAGGTGGACCGGATGGCGAGCCGCCACGGCCTGGCGCTGGTGCGGCGGTCGGCGTCGGACAAGGAGCGCGAGGCGGGCGACCTCTACGAGACGACGCTCACCTGCGAGTGGGAGGGGACGCTGGACGCGCTGGTGCATTTCCTGTACGACCAGCAGTCGCAGGGCGTGGTGTCGGACATCCGGCAGCTGCGCATCCAGCCGCAGACGGGCGCGAAGCTCGGCACCCTCAAGGGCGGCTTCGAGATGGACTGCGCCTACCGCCGCGAGGCCGCAGGCGCCAGTGAGGAGGCCGCCGAATGACCGCGATGGCGCACAACCCGTCCCGGACGCGGAAAATCCCGATTGCAGTCGATTGCAATCGATTGCAGTCGAATGCAATCGAAAAACCCGCCCGGGCCGCAAGGAGACGTTTGACCACAACGACGGAGTCGAGAGCATGAACCACGCGAAGCACCATCCCTCCCTCTGGCAGCGGGGCCTGTCGGCCCTGCTCGCGGTGGCGTTCGCCGCCGCGGAACTCGCCCCCGCGGCCGCCTACGCCCAGGGCGACGAAACGCGCGCACGGGTGCGGCGCCTGCGCGAACTCAACGAGGCGCGCCAGCGCGCCGCCGCCGCCGCGCCCGTGCCCGGCGACGCGGACGCCGCCGCCGATGACGCCGCGCCCTCCGCGCCCGCGCCGCGCTCCTTCCCCTCCGCGCGCGATCCCGCCGCCGGCGCCGACGCGGGCGACGAGGACAGCATCTGGCAGTTCAACCTCGTCAAGGACGCCCCCCTCGACGCGCTCCTCGACATGTATTCGCAGGTCACCGGCCGCACCATGATCAAGGCGCCCGGCGTCAACGCCACCTTCCCCAACATCAAGGTCAAGGAAAAGCTCACCAAGTCCGAGATGCTCCAGGTCATGGACAGCCTGCTTTCCATGAACAACATCTCGCTGGTGCCGCTGGGAACGCGGTTCTACCGGGTCGTGCAGATCGACAAGGCGTCCACCGAGGGCATGTCCATCCAGACCGAGGTCCCCGAGGGCGGCTACCCCGAGAGCGACGCGCTGGTCAGCCAGCTGATCCGCCTGAAGTACCTCGGGATGGAGGACGCCAACAACATCGTCGGCGCCATGCTCCACGGCTACGGGAAGGTCCAGCGGCTCGACCGCATCAACAGCCTCCTCGTCCTCGAAACCTCCACCAACCTGCGCCGCATCAACGACATCCTGGAAATGGTCGACCAGCCGACTGAGCTCAACGTCGAGACCAGCGTCTACGTCATCCGCCACGCCAAGGCCGCCGACATCGCCGCCCGCCTCAACGAACTCGCCAGCGACAGCGAGCAGAAGGAAGAAGTTGCGCGCGTCGCCGAGCCCCGCTTCCCCCGCCGTCCCCCCAGCATGATGCGCGCCCGCCAGCCCGCCGCCGCCGCCGAGGACGCCGCCCAGCCCAGCGCCGCCTCCACCGCCGCCACCGCCGCCGAGAAGGGCATCATCCAGGGCAAGGTCAAGATCCTCACCGACGAGCGGACCAACATCATCATCGTCATCACCAACCCCGTCAACCTCCCCTTCTTCAACATGATCGTCAACGCCCTGGACGTCTCCGTCGATCCCGAAGTCGAGGTGCAGGTCGTCAACCTCGAATTCGCCGACGCCGAGGAAATGGCGTCGCTGCTCAACAACTTCATCGGCGCCTCCTCCTCGTCCAGCGAGTCGAGCAACGTCCCCGGCGGCGGCCGCTCCACCGCCAGCGGCGACGACTCGCGCGCGCAGGCCCTGGAGAATTTCGTCCGCGCCCGCGCCAGCGCCGCCGACCGCAACGCCGCCAAGGAAGCCGTCGCCAAGATCGGGCAGCTCTCCAGCGACACCAAGATTTTGGCCGACACCCGCACCAACACCATCCTGCTCATGGGCACCAAGGGCGACATCGCGGCGCTGCTCGAAGTCATCAAGAAAGTCGACATCATGCTCGCGCAGGTCCTCATCGAGGCCGTCATCCTCGAAGTCAACCTCCACAACGACTCCTCCTACGGCATCAGCTGGCTCCAGAAGTCCATGACCGCGTACAACGCCAAGAACGTCAACGGCATCTCCGTCAAGAACCCCGTCGTCTCGTGGGGCGGCTCGTTCGGGGGCAACAACTTCGGGACCGTGGCGGGCGACACCGTCAGCCGCGCGTTCGCGGGGGGCACGGGACTGAGCTACTTCTTCACCTTCACCGACCTCAACATGGACGCCGTCCTCGACATGGTCGCCTCCAGCGGCGAGGGGCGCGTGCTGGCGACGCCGGTCATCCTGACCACCGACAACACCGAAGCCTCCATCATCTCCGGCCAGAGCGTGCCCATCCGGACGGGCGACTCCAGCTACTCCTCCGGCACCTACTACGGCACCTACGAATACAAGGACGTCGGCATCGAGCTGAAGGTCAAGCCGCGCATCAACCCGTCCCGCTACGTCACGCTCGAGATTTCGCAGTCCGCCAACACCCTCGGCGACCAGACCGACGTCGGCAACGGCTCGACCATGTACAAGATCAACAAGCGCGAACTGACCGCGTCCATTTCCCTCCCGTCGCGATCCACCATCGTGCTGGGCGGCCTCGTCGAGACCGACTACTCCTCCAGCGAAAGCCACATCCCGATCCTCGGGAGCATCCCGATCATCGGCGCCCTCTTCCGCAGCGAAAACAAGACCCGCCAGCGCACCGAGCTGCTGGTGCTCATCACCCCGTACGTCCTGATGACCCCCGAAGAAGCCCGCGCCGAGACCGAGCGCCTCCACCGCGCCTCCAACGTCGCGGCCGAGGACTGGTACCGCGGCTGGTCCGACTCCTCCCTCGCCCCCTTCTCCCCCGCCAAACTCAAGGAAATGCGCAAGAAGGAAAAGGCCAAGCAGGAAGGCGTGACGCTGCGGACGCTCGACGACGTCGCCCCCGGCGGTGCCGTCCGCGCGTCCGGAGGCAGCGGTACGGCGCCGCTGGCCGTGATTCCCGCCGACCTCTCCCCCGACTCCCCGGGCGGGGCCCTGCCCGACATCGCCCCCGACGCCGACGAATCCCCGCTGCCGGCGCCCGAAGACCCCGTGACGGCCGCCCCCTTCACCTTCGATGCCACGGCGGCGGCCGCCTTCGCGACCCCCGCCGATGACGACGCCATCGCGCCGCCCGCCCCCGAAGCGGACGGGGCCCCGGAGGTTGACGGCGAGGGTGAGGGCTCGGAACCCGCCGCTCCCGCCCCCCGCCGCTCCCTTTTCTCCCGCACCACCGTCAAAACCGAAGATCCCCGCCCCAGCATGTTCCCCGCGCCTTGATGCGTTGGTCCTTCCTGCGGGAATCACCTTCCGAAACTTTTCCCTACATCGGCCTGTGTCCGATACAACCGCCTTGACGCCGTCAAGTGCGCGTGTATGATATCATCAAATTGAATCACCAATTGGAACGAACGGAGCGGCATATGGAACACGCGAAAACGAAGCAGGTTGCCGGTTGGCTGGCGGCGGGACTGGGGCTGTGGCTGGCGGCGGGCACGGCGTGGGCGCAACACCTGGCACCGGTGAATCCGGCGTTCGCCAAGTGGATGAAGGACGGCGGCAAGGAAGCCGCCGCCGCGCGCCGGGCCGCGGCGCGGGCGCGGGGCGATGAAGGGCCGTCGCTGGGATACGTCCCCGAGGTGGCCGACCTGTCGTATCTGGCCGATTTGAACGATTCCATGGAATGCGGCGTCTCCGCGGGCCGTCCCGCCCGCTACGACCTGCGCGACGAGGGCCGCGTGACGCCGGTGCGCGACCAGGGCACCCACCCGACGTGCTGGGCCCACGCGGCAATGGCGTCGTTGGAGCCGTCGGCGAAGGCGTCGGTGGGGGTCGATCCAGACTGGTCGGAGGGCCACATGGCGGCGAACCACGGATGGAGCGCCTCCGTGGAGGACGGCGGCAACGCCATGATGGCGTCTGGCTACCTCCTGCGCTGGGGCGGTCCGGTGGCGGAAGCGGACGGGGATTCCCCGGCGGCGTCCCCCGAAGCGCACGTGCAGCGCACGCGCTGGGTGCCGGGCAAGGTGGCCGCCCTGGACAACGACCGCATCAAGGACGCCATTGTGGCGCACGGCCCCCTCTATGCGGGCTTCTGGTGGTCGGAAGGCTACTACGACCCGGCACACGCCTCCTTCCGCGCGCCCGCCGAGGCGCTGGGCCGCTCCCCGAACCACGCGGTGGCGCTGGTCGGCTGGGACGACACCTATCCGCGCGGCAATTTCCGCGATCCGCCGCCCGGCGACGGCGCCTGGCTGGCGAAGAACAGCTGGGGGGAGGACTGGGGCGACGGCGGCTTCTTCTGGGTATCCTACTGGGATGCGACGCTGGGCCGGAACACGATGCACGCCTTCGCCGGCGTGGAGGCCGCGGACAACTACGACGCGGTCTGGGAGCACGATCCGCTGGGGTTCGTGGGCAGCGTGGGCGGCACGGGCAGCACCGCGTGGGGCGCGAACGCGTTCACGGCGGCGTCGGCGACGAAGATCGCGGCGGTGGGCTTCTGGGCGCTGGCGCCGCGCACGAGCTACCACCTGTGGGTCTACGCCGGCGGCACGGCCGGCAAACCGCGTTCCGGGCGCCTGCTCTCCGACCAGAGCGGCAACCTGGACGACGCCGGCTACGTGACGGTCCCGCTGGAGACCCCGGCGGAGGTGGCGGCGGGCGAGCGCTTCACGGTGGTGGCGAAGCTGACGACGCCGGGCTACAAGTACCCGCTGGCGGTCGAGTACCAGGTCCACGGCGCCACCGACGCCGCCAACGCCGCCAAGGGCCAGAGCTTCCTGAGCCTGGACGGCCAGACATGGAGCGACTTCACGGAGAAGGTTCACGCGACGGCCAATTTCTGCCTCAAGGCCTACGCGAAGTCCGGCGAAACCGCGCGCACCCTCGCCGGCCTGGCGATCTCGGGCCCCGGCAGCATCGCCTCCGGCAAGAGCGCGGCCTACGCCTGCGAAGCCCGCTATTCCGACGGCTCCGCGCGCCCCGTGGCCCCCGCGTGGAGCATCGCGGAAGGCGCCGCCTGGGCGGCCGTCGACGCCGCGGGCACCGTGACGGTGGGGGAGGTGGACGGGACCGTCCGCGCGACCCTGCGCGCCGACTACGAAGAATCCGGCACCTCCGCGAGCGCCGAATGGACCTTCGAGGTGACGGCCGCGGCCCCGGCGGCCCCGTCGGGCCTGGTGGCGACCGAAGGCACCGAGACCTCGTGCGTCCGCCTCTCGTGGGATGCCACGGCGGGCGCGGCGACCTACGCCGTCTGGCGCAGCCCCACCGCCGAATCCCGCAATGCCGCCTACCTGGGCGCCAGCTCCGTCCCGCGCTACTCCGACACCACAGCCCTCCCCGGCACCGATTTCACCTACTTCGTCAAGGCCCGCAACGGCACCGGCACCAGCCCCTTCTCCGACGGAGCCGCCGGCTGGCGCGCCCTTTCCGCCCCGGCGGGCGTCGAAGCCGCCGACGGTACCGACCTGGACGCCGTGCCCGTCTCGTGGGAAGCCTCCGAAGGCGCCGCCGCCTACCGCGTCTGGCGCGCCCCCGCGGACGCCGGCGACGACGGCGATTCCGACGCCTGGACCGACCTCTCCGGCTGGATCGTAGACCGGACCTTCCTCGACACCACCGCCGAACCCGGCGTCCCCTACCGCTACGCCGTTTCCGCGGCCGTCACCCCGTCCGGCTGGCGCGAAAGCGCCCCGAGCCTCTGGGACGAAGGCCGCCGCGCCGTCCCCGTCACCCTCTCCGCGCTGGAAATCAACGGCCCCGTGACGCTCGAATCCGGCGCCACTGGCGACTACCGCTGCACCGCCGTCTACACCGACGGCTCCCGCATCCCGGACGTCCCCGCCGCCTGGACCGCCGACGCCGGCACCCTCGAAGCCGCCGGAGACGGTGCCCTCGCCCGCTGGACGGTCCCCGTTGTCGCCGCCAACGCATCCGTCCTCCTGCGCGCCGCCTGGACCGACGACGCCGGCACCGCCGCCGAAGCCGCCCGCGAGGTTGCCGTCACCCCCGTGCGCCCCGCCGCCCCGGCCTCCATCGAAACCCTCGCCGCGACCGTCGACGGCGTGACCGTCGGCTGGACGCCATCCCCCGGCGCCTCCGGCTACGTCCTCTGGCGCGGCACCGATGCCGCCGACCGCGGTGAACTGGCCGAAACCGCCGACACCGCCCACTCCGACACCGGCGGCGAACCCGGCACCACCTACCGCTACTGGGTCGCCGCCGCCAACGCCGCCGGAGCCAGCGAACCCTCCGCCGCCTTCGCCGAGGCCACGCGCCTTGTCGCCGCTCCCGCGCGCGTCACCGCCACCCATGGCGCCCGCGCCGCCGCCGTCACCGTATCCTGGGTCCCCGGTCCCGGCGCCACCCACCACCGCGTCTGGCGCGCCGACGCCCCCGACGCCGAAAAAACCGCCCTCGGCGATTGGGTCCCCGCCACCGCCTGGGCCGATGCCACCGCCGAACCCAGTGCCGAATACCGGTACTGGGTCGAATCCGCCGCCGATGCCGACGGCAAGGCCTCCGGCGGCCTCTCCGCGCCCGTCGCCGGCTTGCGCCTTGCCCCCCGCGAGGCCGTCGAAGTCATCGTGGACGGCCCCGGCGAGGTGTCCGCCGGCACCAGCGCCGCCTATGCCGCCACCGTCGCCTTCAACGACGGCACCTCCGAGGCCGCCGCCGTCGCCTGGAACGTATTCGGCGGCGCCGATTGGGCCGCCATCGATGCCGACGGCGTCCTGACCGTCTCCGCGGCCACCGCCGACGCCACCGTCGCCGTCGTCGCCTCCTGGACGCCCCCCGAAGGCTCCTCCACGCCCCTCGAAGGCCGCCTTATGGTCGCCGTGCACGGTGCCGCCGAGGCCAGCGCCGAAATCACCGACGCCGTCCTCCATGCCCGCTGGCCGTGGAACGGATGGGTCGATGTCGATTACACCATCGTCACCGCCCCCGAGGGGCAGACCGCCACCGTCAGCCTCTCCGGCTGGGACCTCGACCATCGCGAAGCCCTCGCCGCCCGCACCCTCGAAGGCGATGGCGCCGACGGCGAACCCGTATCCGCCGGCCCCCACCGCCTTTCCTGGAACCTCGGCGCCGACCACCCCGGCTTCCATGCCCGGGAATTCCGCGTATCCATGGGCGCCACCCCGTGGGTTCCGGACGCACCGGGCGGCGACAAACAGCCGCAGCGCGTGGACTTCGCGCCCATCGGACCGCAGACGCCGACTGCCCGCGTGGAATTGCGGGCGACGGCGACCAGCGGCGGCGCGGTGGCGTTTGCCGTGGTGTCCGGTCCGGGGGAGCTGGATGGCAACGTGCTGACGTTCACCGGTCCGGGCCGCGTCGTCGTGAACGCGACGCAGGCCGGGGACGCCGAGTGGGCGGCGGCGACGGCGACGCAGAGCGTTCTCGTGCTCGCGGACGCGGCCGACAACGTCTGGCTGGTGGTGGACATGAGCGCAGGCCCGGAGGCCGTTTCCTGGCCCGTCGACTGGCTGGACGCAGAGCCGGAAGGCGGCTTCAACACCGCCCTCTACAAGACCGACAAGCTCGTCCTGCGCCGCATCGCCCCGGGAACCTTCACGATGGGCAGCCCCGCCAGCGAACTGGGCCGCTGGGATGACGAGGACCGGCACGAAGTGACCCTGACAAAACCCTTCTTCCTGGGCCTCTTCGAGGTGACGCAACGCCAGTGGGAGCTGGCACTGGGAACCCGTCCGAGCTACTTCACCAACGACTCCTGCTACGCGACCCGTCCGGTCGAGCCGGTGAGCTACGAAGACATCCGGGGGCGCGCGGCGGGCGAACGCTGGCCCGCCGACAACGGCGTGGACGACGGCAGTTTCCTGGCCGTCGTCCGCGCAAAGACGGGGCTTTCGTTCGATCTGCCGACCGACGCGCAATGGGAATGGGCCTGCCGCGCGGGCACCACGGCCATGCTCAACAGCGGCAAGGACCTGACCGGTACCGCCACCTGCCCGAACCTCGACGAACTCGGCCGCTACTGGGGCAACGGCGGGCAGAACGGCACGCCCTCCTGCGGCACGAGCGCCGGGACGGCCGAGGTCGGCAGCTTCCTGCCCAATGCGTGGGGCCTCTACGACATGCACGGCAACGTGTGCGAGTGGTGCCTGGATTGGTACGTGCCGTCGCTTGGGACGGGTGCGGTAACGGATCCGTCTGGACCCGCGTCGGGTTCCACCCGCGTGCTGCACGGCGGTGGCTGGGTGCATTCGGCCCGGTTCTGCCGGTCGGCGGCGCGCCACTACCGCGACCCGGCGGAAATCTTCAACGGCTACGGCTTCCGTCTGGCCTGCACGGCCAGCGGGAAGCGCGTCCAGCGCGTCGTCTTCGCGCCAGTCGGCCCCCAGGCGGTCGGCGGGCGCGTGGAATTGGCCGCGACGGTGACGAGCGGCGGGCCGGTGGCGTTCTCGCTCGTGTCGGGGCCGGGCGCTCTGGACGGCAACGTGCTGACCTTCACGGGCGAGGGGACCGTGGTGGTCCTCGCCACGCAGGGCGGCGACGAAACGTGGGAGGAGGCGTCGGCCACGCTGTCGGTCTTCGTGACCGCGACGGCGGAACACCGCTACGCCATCGTCCCCTGCACCGGCGGCTGGCATGCGGCAAAGGCCGATGCCGAGGCGCGCGGCGGCCATCTGGCGACCATCACCAGCGCCGAAGAATGGGCGGTCGTCACCAACCAGTTCGGAGCGCAGCTGCCCGGGTGCTGGATCGGCGGCACGGACGAGGCCGAAGAGGGGAACTGGACGTGGGTGACGGGCGAGCCGTGGACCTTCACGTGGTGGGGGCCCGGCGAACCGAATGGCGGCACGCACCAGAACTACCTCTGGATTCACATCGGAAGCGTCGAGGCGTATCGTTGGGATGACAGCCACGCGCCCTATTGCGAAGCCACGAAGTACCTGCTCGAAATCGAAGGTTCCGCCCCCGCCGGGAAGGAAGCGGCCATGGTGACGCTGGGCGGGCTCTCGCACGTGTACGACGGCACGGGCAAGGCCGCGACCGTCACGACCGAGCCGGAAGGCTTGGCTGTTCGGGTGACGTACGACGGCGGCGAAGCCTTGCCGGTCGCGGTCGGCGAGTATGCGGTCGAGGCCACGGTGGTCGATGCGCAGTGGGAAGGCAGCGCAACTGGTGTGCTGGTCATCGAAGCCGCGCCGGAGCCGGAACACCGCTATGAAATCGTCGAATGGACCGGCGGCTGGATTTCGGCCAAGGCCAATGCCGAGGCGCGCGGTGGACATCTGGCAACCATCACGAGCGCCGAGGAATGGGCCGTCATCACCAACCAGTTCGGCCGCCAGTTGCTGGGTTGCTGGCTGGGCGGAACCGATGCCGTGGCCGAAGGCGACTGGCGCTGGGTGACCGACGAGCCGTGGACCTTCACGTGGTGGGGCTCCGGTGAGCCGAACGGTAGAACGCGCCAGAATTACCTCTGGATTCACATCGACAGTGTTGGAACATATCGGTGGGATGACAACCAGACACCTTGCTCGCAGGCCACGAAATATTTGCTGGAAATCGACGGGTTGGAGCCTGCCGGGAAGGAACTGGCCACGGTGACGCTGGGCAGCCTCTCGCACGTGTACGACGGTTCCGGAAAGGCCGCGACCGTCACCACGGTTCCGTCTGGGTTGACCGTTGAGGTGCTGTACGACGGCTGCGAAGCGCTGCCGGTCGAGGTCGGCGAGTACGCGGTCGAGGCCACGGTGGTCGATGCCATCTGGCAGGGAAGCGCCAGTGGGGTGCTGACCATCTCGCCTGCATCGGCGACGAACCACCGCTACGAAATCGTGTCATGGACCGGCGGCTGGCTCGAAGCCAAGGCCGACGCCGAGGCGCGCGGCGGGCATCTGGCAACCGTCACGAGCGCCGAAGAATGGGCCGTCATCACTAACCAGTTCGGCTCGCAGCTGCTTGGATGCTGGCTGGGAGGCACCGACGCCGAAGTCGAAGGCGACTGGCAGTGGGTGACCGGCGAACCGTGGTCGTTCACGTGGTGGGGCCCAGCCGAACCGAACGGCGGGACGGCACAGAATTACCTGTGGGTCCACATCGGCAGCACGGCATCGTTCAAGTGGGATGACAGCCAGACGCCCTATTACGAAGCCACGAAGTATCTGCTGGAAATCGAAGGAGCCGAACCGGAGGAGCCCGTGACTCCGGCACACCGCTACGAATTCGTCCCCTGGACCAACGGATGGCTCGAAGCCAAGGCCGACGCCGAAGCGCGCGGCGGGCATCTGGTGACCGTCACGAGCTCCGAAGAATGGGCCGTCATCACCAACCAGTTCGGCTCGCAGTTGCTCGGATGCTGGCTTGGGGGCAGCGACGCCGAGACCGAGGGCGACTGGCAGTGGGTGACGGGTGAACCGTGGACGTTCTCGTGGTGGGGTCCCGGCGAACCCAACAGCGGAAAGACGCAGAATTATCTATGGGTCCACCACCAGAGCACGGCCTCCTTCAATTGGGATGATCGCGAATCGACCTGTGATGAAATTGCGGGGTACATTCTGGAAATCGAAGAATCGGAGCCAATTCCGGTGGAACACTTCTACGAGTTTGTCCCCTGGACCAACGGATGGCTCGAAGCCAAGGCCGACGCCGAAGCGCGCGGCGGGCATCTGGCAACCGTCATGAGCGCCGAAGAATGGGCCGTCATCACCAACCAGTTCAGCTCGCAGCTGCTTGGATGCTGGCTTGGTGGCAGCGACGCCGAGACCGAGGGCGACTGGCAGTGGGTGACGGGCGAACCGTGGACGTTCTCGTGGTGGGGCCCCGGCGAACCCAACAGCGGAACCAAACAGAATTACCTGTGGATACACAACCGTAGCACCTCGGAATTCCGCTGGGATGACTCCCAGTCGCCGTATTACGAGGTCGTGGGCTACATTCTTGAAACCGAGGGGGAAGCCCCCGAAGGCTCGTTGTGAGCGAAACGGAGAGGAGCAAAGCGATGAAAAAGAGCATTTTTGCTGTTTTGGCGGTGGCGTTGGTGGGGCTGTGGGCCACGGCTTCGTGGGGATGGGACTCGAACGTGGTCCGCGTGGACACACGGCCCGGCCTCGGCGGCCACATCGGCATGGGCGAAGAAGAAGTGGGTACGCCTGCCGGAGGCCCTGTTCGTTCATGGGATACGACGGAAGGCGCAGACGGCTGGACCACGCTGGAAAGCGCCGGGGAAACGGCCGACGTGTGCGTCCTGAACACCCCCGAAGTGGTTGGTGGACGGCTGGAGCAGGAAGCATGGTGGGATGCCGACCGCGTGCGAATGGTCCGCGACGACGTGGTAGTCGCCCCCGGCTCGCGCCTCTGGCTGGAGCCGGGCGTGGCCGTCAAGTTCGCCGAAGGCGCGCGAATCGTCGTGGAAGACGGCGGTTCGCTGGTCGCGCGCGGGGCCCATTTGGCCGATGCCGCGGATGATTCCGTCGGCGGCGACACCAATCTCGACGGTGATGCAACCGCGCCGGACGGCACCGAAAGCTGGCTCGGCGAACCGACTGTCGCCGCACTGGTCCGCGTGGCGCTGGCGGACGGGACCGGGACGGGATACCCGGACCGGTTCTATACCCCCGGCGAACCCTATGGCCCACTGCCGGAGCCGTCGCGTCGCGGAGCCCTCTTCTCCGGTTGGTTCACCGAACCCAACGGCGGCGGGACGGTTGCGCGGCCGGATGTCCCCGTCGCGGCGGGTACGACCGCCCTCTACGCGCTTTGGATTCCGCTTCGCGTGGCCATCGAACCGGCCTCCGCCACCCTGCCCGCCGCTGGCGGTACGGGGAGCTTCGGCGTCTCGGCCAACGCCGACTGGACGGCCGTAGCTGATGCGGACTGGCTCGGCGTTACCCCCGGCGAAGGCACCGGCGATGGCCGCGTGGAATACACGGCGGACGCCAACGAATCCGGCGACGGCCGGTTCGCCACGATCCGCGTCCAGCTCGCCGGAGCGGATGGCTTCCGCGACTTCACCGTCGAGCAACCCGGCATCCCCGCCGTGGCCGCCCCGGTCATCGACCCCGCCGACGGCACCGAATTCGAGGGCAACCTCGAGCGCGTCTTCATCACTTGCGCCACCGAAGGAGCCCTCGTGCGCTACACGCTCGACGGAACCGACCCCGGCGAGGGCAGCGCGGTCTATGCCGGCTCGTTCAACGTCTTCGACACCACCACCGTCAAGGCCCGCGCCTTCGCCGAAGGCATGAGGCCCAGTCCCGTCGCCTCCTCCCGCATCGTCCGCCTGCGGACCCTCGCCGAGGCCATCAACCAGCCCCTGTGGAACGTCGCCACCGATGGCGCCAGCCCCTGGACGGTCGTTTCCGACACCACCCACGACGGTGCCTTCGCCGCCCGCAGCGGAACCCTCGGGAACAACCAGACCAACCGCCTGTACGCGACCGTCGAGGGTGCCGGTACCCTGGCGTTTTGGTGGAAAGTCTCGTGCGAGGACGATCCGTCCGTGTACGACAACTGGGATTTCGTCTCCTTCTCCGTGGACGGCGTCGAAGCCGCCCGCATGGATGGCGACTCCGGCTGGGGCCGCTTCGAAAAGGCCATTGCCGGCGAAGGGGCCCACCTGCTGGAATGGACCTACCGCAAGGACCGCGGCGACGAAACCGCCACCGAGGATGCCGCCTGGGTGGACCAGGTCACCTGGGAACCCACCGTCGGCGACATCGCCGTGCCCGTCTCCTGGATGGAAGGCCTCGGCCTTCTCGGCGCCGGAGACGACCCCGCCGCCGCCGCCGATGCCGATCCCGACGGGGATGGCCTCACCAACGCCCAGGAATACTTCCTCGGCACCGACCCCAACGATGCCGATTCCGCTCTCGAAATCGGTGTCGAAATGGTCGATGGCCACCTGCACCTCATCTGGCAACCGGACCTCGTCGGCGGCAACTACCGCGTCGAAGGGAAGAAATCCCTCGTCGGCGACGCCGATGAAGAGTGGGTGGACATCACCGACGGACTCGACATCGAAAAGAGCCAATACAACTTCTTTCGCATCAAGGCGGTGCCCCCCCAGGCCCAGTAGCGGAACGCCCACAGGGAAAGGAGCAAACCATGCTGGTTGTGGATCGGTTGGAAGTGGCAAGGGAATTGGCGGAAGGCGCGCGGGTGCTGGACATCGGCGGGGCCCTGATGCCGGAAACCAGGGAAGAGGATGCCTTCACAAAGCGGTACCGGCGGATCCGGGCGGGGGCGCGGGAATACCGTGTCGTCGATTACCAGCAAAAGCCCGGCGTGGACGACATCGTGGACCTCAACCGCCCCGGCTCCGTGGAGGCGCTGCGCGGCATCATCGACGCCTACCGCCCGGAAGTCATCCTGGCGATGGAAGTCCTCGAACACGTCAACTACCACTACGAAGCGATGAACGCGCTCGCGCATGCCGTGGCGGACCTTGGCAGCACGGTGTGGATTTCCCTCCCGAACAACGGCTCGTGGATTGTGAACGCGCAGAAGAGCTGGTGGTACGACCATTCGGTGGCGTTTTTCCGGGACATCGCGTGGCGTTTCGTCACCCGCTCCGACCTGGGCACCCACGCCGTGCAGATCGCCCCGTGCATGGGCCACCACGTCCGCTGGTGGCCGCTGGTGTACGCGGCCGCCTTCTGCCAGCCCATGTCCTGGGGCTTCCTGGTCCGCCCCCGGGACGCCGGCCGCAAGCCCGGCGCCGCCAACGAACGGAGGCTGGCCGAGTTCACGCGCCGGCACTTCGCGTAGGGTGGGGGTGGGGGTGGGTGGGGGGCTTCGATTGCAATCGAATGCAGTCGAGGGCAATCGAATGCAATCGAATTGACCGGCTTCAGAGAGGGCGGTGGCCCTTGCAGGTGGGGTGCGCGCTGCAACCCCAGAAATCGCCGTAGGGGCCGTGCCGCAGGCGCATGGGGGAGCCGCAGGTTGGGCAGGCTGGGGCGTCGTCGGGGGCGGGTGGGCCGCCTTGGCCGCGGCGGTAGGCGATCCGTGCGGCGGTCATCCGTTCCGTGGCGCCGCCGTTGCGGGTGAAGTCGTCCGCGACGCGGCGGAGCAGGTGCCCGAGCGTGGCGAGAGTCCGGGTGAGGAGGATGAGGAGGACGTTGGCCGCTCCCTCCTGGTCGCCACCAGCGAAGAACGGGGCGAACTTCGCGCGTTGCGCGATGAGGTGCATCGCGAAATCATGGTTGATGTCGTTCCCATAGGCCGCCGGATCGAGGCGCACGGCGAACACGGCCTTGGCCTCGGGTGAATCGGCCGCCAAGGGCGGCACCCCGCGGTCCACGAGGAACGTGATGTAATCGTCGCGCAGCTCGCAGAGCGGCGCCTTGGCGACATTCAGCAGCTTGAGGGCGGTCTGCGCGGAGGTGGCGATCCGCTCGCACCCCTCGGTGATGTTCTTGACGCCGGAGCGGGCCGCCTGGGTCATCTGGTCGAACTGTCGCCCGCATGGATCGGTGGAGTGGGGGAGGTGGCGGCGGCAAAACGCCAGCGTTTCCAGCTGCACGAGGTTCGCCAGGATGTAGGCGTCGAGGCGCTTGTAGCCCGTGGAGGGGAGGAGGATGGGGAGTGGCGTGGGGGTGCTCATGGGGCGAAAATGGCACAAGGCGGGGGCATGCGCAAGAAGGAAAAGAACGAGAGTTCCGAATTCGATTGCAGTCGACAGCAATCGATTGCAATCGAGAAAAAGGCAACGGCGCCTCAGCGGCCGCCGGTGTCTTTTTCGAGGTCGGAGCGGAAGCGCATGGAGACGATCTTGGAGATGCCGCGCTTTTCCATCGTCACGCCGTAGAGGGCGTCGGCTTCGGCAATGGTCTGGCGGTTGTGGGAGATGACGATGAATTGCGTCGTCGCCAGGAACTGCTTGAGCATGCCCAGGTAGCGGGAGATGTTGGTGTCGTCGAGGGCGGCGTCGAGTTCGTCGGTCAGGCAGAAGGCGCTGGGCTTGACCTTGAAGAGGGCGAAGAGAAGCGCCACCGCGGTCAGGGTGCGCTCGCCGCCGGAGAGAAGGGATACGGTCTGGAGTTTCTTGCCGGGCGGGCGGGCGATGATGTCGATGCCGGATTCGAGGACGTTGACTTCGTCCACGAGGACCAGTTTGGCGGAGCCGCCGCCGAAGAGGTGCTTGAAGAGTTCCTGGAAGCTTTCGTTGACTTTGTTGAAGGTGTCGGTGAAGAGGGTGGTCGTGGTGTCGTTGATCTTGCGGATGAGGTCGGTGAGCTGCTGCTTGGCCTGGACGAGGTCGTCGTTCTGCTGGGTCAGGAAGGCGTAGCGTTCTTCGAGTTCCTGGGATTCTTCGATGGCGACGAGGTTGACGGGGCCCAGGGCCTGCAGTTTGGCGCGCAGGTCGGCGACGAGGGCTTCCAAGGCGTCGCGGTCGGCGGGTTCGCCGGATTCGTCCCATTCGGGGGCGGCGGCCTTGGCGATGTCGGCGGGCTGGAGGGTGTAGTCGGCGGCCATGCGGTCGAGGAGGTTCTGCCGGTGCAGGTTCTGCCGGGAGAGGTCGAGTTCGATGGCGTTGCGCCGCTCGCGGACGGTGTCGAGTTCGGCGCGGCCGCTGTGGAGTTCGGCGTCGCGCCGGACGAGCTCGGTCTGGCGGGTTTCGCGTTCGGCGCGGGCGTCGGCGAGCTGGGTGCGGCGGGCGGCGAGTTCGGCTTCGAGCGGCGGGATTTTCTGTTCGGCGGCGGCGGTTTCGTCGGCGAGTTTGGCGAGGCGGGCGCGGTAGGTGTCGATGCCCTGGCCGCGCTCGCGGATGAGGGTTTCGAGTTCGGAAATGCGCGCCTGGAGGGGGGCGGAGCGGGCCTGGAGGCCGTCGAGCTGCTGGCGGAGGCCGGAGAGGGCGACGCGGCATTCGGTGGCGGCGTCGAGGAGTTTGGTGCGCTCTTCTTCGCGCTGGCGGAGGGTTTCGGAGTCGGCGGCGGACTGGGCGCGGAGTTCGTTCTGGCGGTTGCGGGCGGTCTCGGTGGCGGTGGCGATTTCTTCGCGGCGCCGGGTGCCGGCGCCGGTCTTCTTGAGGAGGCTTTCGAGTTCCCAGGTGATGGATTCGAGGCGCTTTTGGGTCTGGGCGGATTCGCGTTCGACCATGCGGATTTCGCCGTCGGCGAGGGCGAGTTCGCGGTGGGCTTTTTCGAGGGTGTCCTGGGCGGAGCGGAGGGCGTCCTTGGCGGTGGCTTCGTCCTTGCGCAGGAGGTCGAGGGCGGAGCGCTTGGCGTCGGTGTCGGCGCGCAGGCGGTCGAGGTCGTCGCGCCACTCGGCGAGCTGGTGGGCGCGGGAGAGGGGGGTGCTTTCCTTCTCGCCGGGGGCCCAGTACTCGACGGAGCCGCCGGGGCGCACGACGAGGCCGTCGCGGGTGGCGTAGATGGCTCCGGCGGGGATGGGGGAGGGGAGGTCGGCGGCGGCGGGCACGACGCGCACGGGGGCGAGGAGGCGCCGGAGGAGGGGGGCGAGGGGGGCGGCGGCCTTTACGTGGGCGAGGAGGGGCTCGCCGGGGAGGGTGTCGTCGGCGGGGGCGTCGGCGTCGGGGCCGTCTACGGGGAGGAGGCGGACGGTGCCGGCCTTGGCGGCCTGGAGGTTCTTGGCGATGTCGAGGGCGCGGGCGGGGTCGGCGACGAGCACGGCGTCGAGCCAGGAGCGGAGGACGGCTTCGAGGGCGGTCTTGTGGGCCTTGTCGGCGCGGAGCTTGTCGGCGAGGGCGCCGAGGACGTCCTTGGGGTTGACGCCGGGGACGGTCTTCTTTTCGAGGAGTTTTTTGGCACCGGCCGAAAAACCCTGGGCTTCGGCCTGGGAGCGTTCGAGGAGGTGGATCTGGGCTTCGCGGGCGGCGGTGGAGGAGGCGAGGGCGGAGAGGTCGCGCTGGAGGGCGGCGAGCTGGGCGGCGCGGTCGGTCTGGGCCTGGCGGAGCGATTCGGCGGCGGCGCGGGCGGACTCGGCGGCGGCTTGCTTGGCGGCGCGGGCGGTGGTCATGGAGGCGAGGCGCTCGGCGTAGGAGGCGGCGGCGCGCTCGGCTTCGGCCTTCTCGGCGGCGGCGCGCTCGCGGCGGAGGAGGTCGGTGCGCTCGCGGGCTTCGAGGGCGGCGAGCTCGTTCTGGAGGGAGGAGAGGCGGGAGTCGAGCGACAGGGCCTCGTTGCGCATGGCCTGGAGGCGGGCGCGGACCTTCTGGGTTTCGAGGTCGTGGGCGTAGAGTTCGGCCTGGGATTTCTCCACGGCGGCGCGGGCCTGCTCGTGGGATTCGGCGGCGGCGGCGAGGTCCTTCTGGAGGGTCTCGAGTTCGGCGCGGTGGTGTGCGAGGGTGAGCTTGGCGGACTCCGTTTCGCGGGAGTCGCGCTGGGAGAGGGCGTCGAGTTCCTGGGCGCGTTCGCGGTTGACGCGGATCAGCTCGCGGGCCCGGTCGAGGGCGCCGGTCGCCTCGGAGGAGGCGTCCATCGCGGCGGCGATGCGCTGTTCGACGGCCGCCATGTCCTGGCGGAGGGCGTTGGCTCGGGCTTCGGCTTCCTCGACGGCGGCGCGCAGCTCGGCCTCGCGGGCGGTGCGGGCGGCGAGCTCGGTTTCGAGGGCGGATATGGAGGTGGCGAGTTCGGCGAGCTTGCCGCGGGCGAGCCATACGTCGCTCGCGCGGAGGCGCTCCTGGAGGGCCTTGTAGCGCTTGGCCTTGCCGACCTGGCGCTGGAGGGAGATGATCTGGCGCTTGACCTCCTTGAGAATGTCGCCGAGGCGCAGGAGGTTCGCTTCCGTGTGCTCGAGCTTGCGGATGGCCTCCTTCTTGTCCGCCTTGTACTTGCTGATGCCGGAGGCTTCCTCGAAGACTTCGCGGCGGTCGTCGGGGCGGGAGGAGAGAATCTGGTCGATGCGGCCCTGCTCCATCACGGAGTAGGAGTTCGTGCCGAGGCCGGTGTCCATGAAGAGCCGCTGGATGTCCTTGAGGCGGCAGGCGGCCTTGTTGAGGAAGTACTGGCCCTCGCCCGTGCGGAAGACGCGGCGGGTGACCGTCACCTCGTTGTACTCGGTGCCGAGCGTGGACTCGCAGTCGGCGAGCGTGAGGCTGACCTCGGCCATGGCGAGGGGGCGGGCGGTGTCGGTGCCGCCGAAGATGACGTCGGTCATCTGGCCGCCGCGGAGGGCCTTGGGGGACTGCTCGCCGAGGACCCAGCGGATGGCGTCGGAGACATTGCTCTTGCCGCAGCCGTTGGGCCCGACGATGGCCATCATGCCAGGCTCGAAGACGAGCTTCGTCCGCTCGGCGAAGCTTTTGAAACCGACCATTTCGAGGGCTTTGAGATACACGGGTAGAAAACTCCTTACCGCGCCGCGGAGGGAGCGGCGCGCAACCGGGGAATCATGCCCCAACCCCCTCCCGGAATCAACCTGGAAAGTGGCGCCGGCAGGAACGGGAGAGAACGGGAGGGAAAGGGGCTGGAACGGGAGGGATCAGGCTCGCGGCGCGAAACACGGAGCGGGCGGAGGAAGGAGGGACGGAGGGTTTTGGAGGTGGAGTTTGTCGGAGGGGTATCCACGCTCAGAAAACGCACTTCAAACTCTTTTCCGTGGCCAAGGCAGGGAAACGCCGGAGCGACGCCCCTCCAGTCAACCACCGTGTCTCCTTCCTTTGCCGCTCCGTGTTTGCGCCGCAGGCAGGGATTGCCAGGCAACGCATTTGCGTCAAATAATTTGATTCTTTTTGTAATCTTGTGGAACGACCAATGGGATTTCACGATTGCAAGGAGCAAGAATGGCGACAGGATACGCCCCCCTCCGAGAGGGGGGTGGCGCGGCCATGAATGGGATGTCCATGCATGGGAAAAGACAAGCGGTAGGGGCCGTGACGGGGGGAGTACTTCGGTCAGGCGTCGCGGCAAGCGCGACTTCACACCGGCAACAAACGAGCCTTTTGTGGATGGACCAAGTGGAAGCATGCATCGACGGCCCCCCGCAGCACTCCCCCCGCCGCCCTTTCCCTTCGCTTCAAAGGATCAATCCAATCACCAATCCTTCCACCGGGCGCCACCCCCCTCTCGGAGGGGGGCGAATGCTTGCGCACACCCCATGCTCTGAATGCGTCGAATGATTTCCAATCGTTGGAAAACGGGTGAAAAACTTTTCCAATCATTGGAAACAATGCACAAATTTTTCCAACCATTGGAAAAATTTTTTCCAATCATTGGAAACCGGATTTTCAACGGCGAACAAGCGGATTGTGCAAAATCCGGGCGGCGTGGTTCCGGCGTCGGGGTGGGGGTGCCTTGCGTCCGGAAGCCGGCTGGCCTTCATCTCAGGTTTCTTTCGCGGGGCGGGCAGGGGTGGGGGCGACCCGGCCCAGACGTTTTGGGGATGCAGACGGGCGGGAGGCGCGGGGGAGAGGGAGGCCGGCGGCGCGGAAGGTGCGGCGGACGTCGCGGAAGTGGTGCGAGAGGTCGAAGCAGGCGGCGAGGTCGGCGGGGGGGAGCGCGGCCGCGACGTCGGGGTCGGCGGCGAGGCAGTCGTGGAAGGAGCCGCCGGACTGCCAGCAGGCCATCGCGTTGCGCTGGACCCAGCGGTAGGCGGTCTCGCGCGCGACGCCGTGGGCGACCAGGGCGAGGAGGACTTGCTGGGAGTGGATGAGGCCGTGGGTGAGGTCGAGGTTCGCCTTCATGCGGTCGGGGAAGACTCGGAGGTTGCGAACGAGGGTCGTGAGCTTGTCGAGCATGTAGTCGAGCAGGATGCAGGAGTCGGCCAGGATGACGCGCTCGGCGGAGGAGTGGGAGATGTCGCGTTCGTGCCAGAGGGGGACGTCTTCGAGCGCCGCCAGGGAGTTGGCCCGGATGACGCGCGCGAGGCCGCAGAGGCGTTCGGCGATGATGGGGTTGCGCTTGTGGGGCATGGCGCTGGAACCCTTCTGGGCGGCGCCGAAGGATTCTTCGACTTCGCGGACCTCGGTGCGCTGGAGGTGGCGGAATTCCTGCGCCCAGCGTTCGATGCCGGTGGCGCACAGGGCGAGGGCCTGCATGAACTGGGCGTGGCGGTCGCGCTGGAGGATCTGCGTGGACACGGCGGCGGGGCGCAGGCCGAGGGCGCGGCACACGGCGGCTTCGACGTCCGGGGAGACGGCGGCGTGGGTGCCGACGGCGCCGGAGATCTTGCCGACGCGGACGGCTTCGCGGGCGGCCCGCAGGCGGTCGAGGTCGCGGCCGAACTGGTCGTGCATGAGGAGCATCTTGAGGCCGAAGGTCGTCGGCTCGGCGTGGATGCCGTGGCTGCGGCCGATCATCGGGGTCCAGGCGTGCGCGACGGCTTTTTCGGCGACGGCGGCGCGAAGGGCGGTGAGGTCGTCGAGGAGGATGTCGGCGGCGGCGACGAGGGTCGCGGAGAGGGCGGTGTCGACGACGTCGGAGCTGGTCATGCCCTTGTGGAGGTGCCGGGCGGCGGGGCCGACGCGCTCGGCGACGGCGGTCAGGAAGGCGATGACGTCGTGGCGGACTTCGGCTTCGATTTCGCCGATGCGCGCGATGTCGTAGCCGGCGTTGCGGCGGATGGCGCGGAGGTCGGTCGGAGGGATGGAGCCTTCGGCGGACATGGCTTCGGCGGCGGCGAGTTCGACCTTGAGCCAGGTGTCGAACTTGTGGCCGTCGGTCCAGAGGGCGGCCATGGCGGGGCGGGTGTAGCGGGGGATCATTGGGTGGTCAGGGGGGAGTTCGAATCTCAGATTTCAAATTTCTGAATTTTGATTTTAGATTTCAAATCTCAAATTTCAGATTTGGAAGCGGAAAAAAGAAAGGCGGCGCGTGGGGCGCCGCCTGGGGGAGGGAGGGGTTACTCGGCGGGGGCTGCTTCCGCGGGGGCCGCTTCTTCCGCGGGGGCCGCTTCTTCCGCGGGGGCCGGTTCTTCGGCGGGGGCCGGTTCTTCGGCGGGGGCGGCGGCGGCGGCTTCGGCGGAGCGCTGTTCCTTCTTGAGGAAGAGGAGGCCGGATTCGGCCTGGCCGACGGCTTCGGGGGAAGCGGCGGTGGCGATCATTTCCTCGTAGACGGCGCGGGCGTCGTCGTAGCGGCCGTCGGCGGCGTAGGCGCGGGCGGCGCCGAGCTGGGCCTGGGGGAGGAGCGGGCTGCCGGGGTGGTCGTTGGCGAAGAGGGTGTAGGCTTCGGCGGCTTCGGTGTAGCGTTCGAGGGCTTCGAGGCTGGCCGCGATGCCGAGGCGGGCGCTGTCGGCGAGCATGTGTTCGGGATAGCGCGCGGTGAAGAGGCGGTAGGCGTCGAGGGCTTCCTCGAAGCGGTTCGCGTTGTAGTACTCGGCGGCCGCGCTGGCGAGGGCGATGGGCGCGGTGGGCGCGTCGGGCGCCTGGTCGGCCTGCATCTGGAACTCCTCCGGCGTGCGCGCGGTGAAAAGCGCCTGGGCGGCGGCCGCGGCGGCGTTCGCCTTGTGCGCGCGCCAAGCGTTCACGCCGAGCAGAATCACGACGGCGATGGCGACGCCGATGGCGGCGGGCTTGCCGTATTCGGAAATCCAGGACTTGAACTGCCGGACGTCGGCGGATTCGGCGAGCTTGGGGTCCGCGGGGGCGGGGGTGGAGGGGGTGGAATCGGTTGGTTGGTCTGCCATGGTTGGAATCCTTCGCTGGTTGGTAAAACGCGCGGATTGTGTACCCGGACGGGGAAAAAACGCAAGCCGCTTTTTTCGGTGGGCGCCGGACCGCGGTTTGCGTTGCGTTGGGGGGCGGAGGTGGTAGGATGGGGGGAGAAGGAGAATCCGAGCATGGACGAGAACGTCGCGAAGAGGAATGCGTTGCTGGCGGAAAAAGTCATCCGCGGGCTGGAGTCGAGGAACATGGCGGGGTACTGGGCGCCCGACCGGAAGGCGGCGCTGGCGAAGGCCCTGGAGCTGATCCCGGAAGGGGCGTCGGTCGCGATGGGCGGTTGCATGAGCGCGCGGGAAATCGGGCTGGTGGACGCGCTCAAGGGCGGGAACTACCGCTTCATCGACCGGGACGCGTACGCGGACAAGCGGGCGGCGATGATGGCGGCGTACGACGCGGACGTGTTCCTCTCCAGCGCGAACGCCATCACGGAGGACGGCGTGATCGTGAACATCGACGGGAACTCGAACCGCGTGTCGGCCATCGCGCAGGGGCCGCGGAAGGTCGTGTTCATCGTGGGGATGAACAAGGTGTGCGCGGACTTCGATTCGGCGCTGAAGCGGGCGCGCAACGTGGCGGCCCCCATCAACGCCCAGCGGTTCGGGCTCGACACGCCGTGCTCGAAGACGGGAGCCTGCATGGACTGCAAGTCGCCCGACACGATCTGCTGCCAGTTCCTGGTGACCCGGTTCTCGCGGCACCCGGGGCGCATCCACGTGGTGCTGGCGGGGGAGAGCCTGGGGTATTGACGCGCCGCCGCCGCGCGGCCGCGGGCGACGGGGCGGTTGACAAAACGGGGGGGGCGCGCCAGAATCGGCGGAAAACGAAAAATCCACCGAATTCCCGGAGTAGACACCATGAGCAATCCCAACGCATCCGCCAAACCCGCCAAGGGCGCCCCGCAGCAGGCGTCCGACGGCATCACCCCGCGCGCCCGCGACTACGGGCAGTGGTACCTGGACGTCGTCAAGCGCGGCGACCTCGCCGAGCATTCGTCCGTCCGCGGGTGCATGGTCATCAAGCCCCACGGGTACGCCATCTGGGAGCGGTTGCAGCGCGAGCTGGACGACCGGTTCAAGGCGACCGGGCACTCGAACGCGTATTTCCCGATTTTCATCCCGCTCTCCCTGCTGGCGAAGGAGGAGGAGCACGCGGCCGGCTTCGCGAAGGAATGCGCGGTGGTCACCCATTACCGGCTCAAGGCGGTGGACGGGAAGGTCGGCGTGGACCCCGAATCCAAGCTGGAAGAGCCGCTGATCGTGCGTCCGACGAGCGAGACGATCATCTGGAACCAGTACAAGAACTGGATCCAGAGCTACCGCGATCTGCCCATCCTGGTCAACCAGTGGGCGAACGTGGTGCGCTGGGAGATGCGTACGCGGCTGTTCCTGCGGACGGCGGAGTTCCTGTGGCAGGAGGGGCACACGGCGCACGCGACGGAGGCCGAGGCGCGCGAGGAAGTCTCGCGGATGCTCGAGGTCTACGCGGACGTGGCGGAAAACGTCATGGCGGTGCCCGTCGTGCGCGGCCACAAGACCGAGGGCGAACGCTTCGCCGGCGCCGTGGACACGCAGTGCATCGAAGGCATGATGCAGGACGGCAAGGCCCTCCAGATGGGCACGAGCCACTACCTCGGGCAGAACTTCGCGAAGAGCGCGGACGTCAAGTTCCTCAACAAGGAAGGGCAGCTCGAATACGTGCACGCGACGAGCTGGGGCGTCTCGACGCGCCTGATCGGGGCGCTCATCATGACGCACTCCGACGACAACGGGCTGGTGCTGCCGCCGAAGCTCGCGCCGGTGCAGGTGGTCGTGATTCCGATCTACAAGACCGCCGAGGAGCAGGCGGCAACGACCGCCGAGGCCAACGCCGTCGCCGACGCGCTCAAGGCCAAGGGCGTCCGCGTCAAGGTGGACGACCGCGAAGGCATGCAGCCCGGCGCGAAGTACTACGAGTGGGAGCGCAAGGGCGTGCCGGTTCGCATCGAGGTCGGGCCGCGCGACCTGGAGAAGGGGTCGCTCTGCCTGGTGCGGCGGTTCGTCATCGAGAACGACGGCGAGACCGAGCAGGAGCTCCGCAAGCGCAAGAAGCAGTTCGTTCCTCGCCAGGAGGCCATCGACGGGCTGCCGGCGCTGCTGGACACGCTGCAGAAGGAGCTGCTGGAGCGGGCGCGGAAGATCCGCGAGAAGAAGACGCGCGTCATCGACACGCTGGAAGACTTCGAGAAATTCTTCAAGGAAGAAGGCGGCGGCTTCGCCTGGGTGCACTGGGCGGGCGGCCGCGCCGAAGAGGAAGAAATGGCCAAGCGCTACGAGACGAGCATCCGGTGCATCCCGTTCGACGACCAGATTCCCGAGGCCGCGCGCGGCGCGGGGACGTGCATCCTGACCGGGAAGCCGAGCGAACGGCGCGTCCTGATGGCGAAGGCGTACTGACGGTCCGGGGGGGGGCATGGCATCGGAGGTGGCAGCATGAACGGCGACGACAACGGCAGCGAACTGTTGAGGACGGCACGCGCGCGGCTCGACCGCGTGGCGGAACGCATCGGCCTCGAACCGTGGATCCACGCGCGCATGGAACAGTGCCAGCGGTCGCTGGTGGTATCGGTGCCGACCCGCATGGACGACGGGTCGGTGCGCGTATTCCAGGGCTTCCGCGTGCAGCACAACGCGGAGCGGGGGCCGACCAAGGGCGGTGTGCGGTACCATCCGGGGCTCACGCTCGGGGAGGTCCAGGCGCTCGCGATGCTGATGACCTGGAAGTGCGCGGTCATCGGGCTGCCGTACGGGGGCGCGAAGGGCGGCGTGGTCTGCGATCCGCACGGGATGAGCCCGCGGGAGATCGAGCGGATGACGCGGCGGTACACGGCCGAGATTTCGCTGCTCATCGGGCCGAACAAGGACATTCCGGCGCCGGACGTGGGGACCGGGCCGCAGATCATGGCGTGGATGATGGACACGTATTCGATGACCGTCGGCCACTCGGTGCCGGGGGTCGTGACAGGCAAGCCGGTGGAGCTCGGCGGCAGCCTCGGGCGCCTGGAGGCGACCGGACGTGGGGCGGCCACGGTGCTGATGGCGGCCGCGGACCGCCTGGGACTGTTGCCGGCGCAGAGCTCGGTGGCGATCCAGGGCTTCGGCAAGGTGGGGCGGGCGGCGGCGAAGTACCTGCACGGGCGGGGGTTCCGCATCACGGGGGTCACCAACTCGCGCGGCGGGGTGTTCAGTCCGCGCGGGTTGGACATCCCGGCGCTGCTGGCGCACGTGAGGGAGGCGCCCGACGGCGGGTTCGGCGGGTTCGGCGGCGGCGAGGTGGTCGCGGACGGGGCGGCGGCGAACGCGCGGCTGCTGTCGATGCCGGTCGACATCCTGGCGCCTTGCGCGATGCAAAACCAGATCACGGCGGATAACGCGGCGTCGGTGCGTGCGAAGATCGTGGTGGAGGGGGCGAACGGGCCGACGACGCCGGAGGCGGACGCGATTCTGGAGGGGAACGGGGTCACGGTGGTGCCGGACATCCTGGCGAACGCGGGCGGGGTGTCGGTGTCGTATTTCGAGTGGGTGCAGGACCTGCAGGCGCACTTCTGGGAGGAGGAGGACGTCAACCGGTCGCTGGAACGGCTGATGCTGCGCGCGTGGAACGACGTGGCGGGCGTCGCCGAGCGCGAGAAGTGCCCGCTGCGCGAGGCGGCGGAAATCCTGGCCGTGTCGCGCGTGGCACGCGCCACCAAGCTGCGGGGCATCTATCCGTGAAGCGGCCGCGGCTCTGGATCGTCGCGCCGCATCCGGACGACGAGTGCATCACGGGGCTGCTCGCGCTGCGGTTGCAGCGGGAGTGCGGGTTCGGGGTGACCGTCTCGCCGGCGACGCTGGGGAGCCTGCGCGCGCGGCGGGCGGCCCGGCGGGAGGAGCTGCGGGCGGCGTGCGCGGCGCTGGGGTGGGTGCCGTGGTTCGGCGCGGCGATGACGGACGACCCGCAGGAAAAAGTGCGCCGCCTGGCGGCGCGCTGGCGGATGGAGCGGCCGGACCTCGTGTTCCTGCCGCACGCGCTGGACAACCATCCCACGCACCGCGCCACCCACCGGTGGGGCGCGGCGGCGATGGATGCGGCGGGCGGGGCGTTCCGGGCGGTGGAGACCGAGTACTGGCATCCGTTGCTGCGGCCGAACCTGATGGTTGCCGCGTCCGCGGGCGACCTCCGCGACCTCGCGGCGGCCCTCTCCCTGCACAGGGGGGAGGTCGCGCGCAACGACTACGCGTCGCGGCTGCCGGACTGGATGTCGGACAACGTGCGCCGCGGCGCCGAGCTGGTCGGCGGCCCCGGGGCCGGGGCGCCGAAGATGGCCCATGCCACGTTGTACCGGGCGCGGATCCGCGAGGGCGGGCGTTGGCGGGCGGCCGGTGGCGGACTGATTGCCGGGCAGGAGGAGTTGGCGCGGTGGGTGGCGCGGTTCCTTCCGGCGGTGCCGCGGGCGTGAAGGAGCCAGCTTGGAAGGCTGGTTCGGTTTGGGCATTGATTTTCGGAAGGGGAGGGGGTAGAGATGGGGCCATGAAGAAACGCATAACCATCCTGTCGTTCCTGGCCGTGGTGGCCGGGCTGGCCTTCCAGGCGGCCGCGGCGCCGATTTCGCGGAACCCCTACGTCGGGGCGATCGCCGTCGACGCGCGCACGGGCGCGGTGCTGTTCGAGGACAACGCGGACCGCCCGGCGTACCCGGCGAGCATGCTCAAGCTCGTGGACATGTTCCTGCTGCTGGACCGCGTCCAGCAGGGCAGCCTGCGTCTCGACGACATGGTGCGGGTCACCAAGGAAGCCGCCGACATGGGCGGATCGCAGGTGTGGCTCGACGTGCGCGAAAGTTTCAGCGTGGAGGACCTGATGTACGCGCTGATGATCCAGTCGGCCAACGACGCGGCGGTCGCGCTGGCCATCCACGCGGCGGGCACGCGCGAGGCGTGGGTGGAGCAGATGAACGCGAAGGCCCGCGAGCTGGGGCTCTCTCGCGTGACGCACTTCCAGTCGCCGCACGGCCTCCCCCCCGGCAAGGGGCAGCGGCCGGACATCACGACGCCGCGCGATTTCGCCAAGCTCTGCCAGGCGCTGCTGGCGGCGCACCCGGAGGTGCTGAAGTACACGTCCGAGACCTTCCGGCTCTTCCGGGCCAACACCCCGAATCCGATGGAAATGCGCAACCACAACCCGCTGCTGCGCGGCCTGGCCGGGGGGATGGCCGAATGCGACGGCCTCAAGACGGGGTATTTCCGCGACGCGGGGTACTCGATCGCCCTCACAGGCGAGCGGGACGGCGCGCGGGCCATCGTGGTCATCATGGGCTGCGAGGACAAGAAGGTCCGCAACGCCAAGGGCGCCGAACTGCTGCGCCTGGCGCTCTCCAAGGCATCCCGCGCCCCCGTTGCGCCCGCTCCGGCCGTTGCCGCGCCCGCGCCGGAAGCCGAAGGGGCGGCCGACGCTCCGACCGACGATGCCGAAGAGGCCGATGACGGTGCGGAGGACGCGGAAGAAGAGGCCGCCGCCGCCGAGCCCCATGGCCATGCCTGGCGGACCATCGGCCTGGTGGCGCTGGTGCTGTTCCTCGGCGCGGTCGCCGGGATGGTGGTGCAGCGGCGCCTGCTGCTGAAATGAACACCTCCGATTTCGATTACGAGCTGCCGCCGGAACGCATCGCGCAGGAGCCGCCGAAGGAGCGCGACGGCGGGCGCATGATGGTGCTCGACCGCGCCGCGCAGTCCATCCGGCACGCGCGGTTCGCCGATTTGCCCGATTTCCTGGATCCGGGCGACCTGGTGGTGGTCAACGACACGCGCGTGATTCCCGCGCGCGTCTTCGGCCGCAAGGCCCGTCCCGGCACGGGCGGCAAGGTGGAGCTGCTCCTGCTGGAGGATCTCGGGCGGGGTGAATGGGACGTGCTGATGCGGACGCGGCGGCGTCCGGAACCGGGCGAGCGGATCATCCTGGGCGACGGCGCCGCCACCGCCACGCTGCTGGAGGACGGGGAGCTGGGCCGCGCACGCGTGAAAATCGAGTCGGAGCGGCCCTTCCTGGAGGTGTTGGACGCCATCGGGCTGACGCCGTTGCCGCCGTACATCCAGCGGAAGGCGGAGCAGGGCGGGTTGCGTCCAGAGGACAAGGTGCGCTACCAGACCGTCTACGCGCGCGAGCCGGGGGCGGTGGCGGCACCGACCGCCGGGCTGCACTTCACGCCGGCGGTGTTCGGGCGGCTTGCGGCCAAGGGCGTCGGCAAGGCCAACGTCACGCTGCACGTCGGCATCGGGACGTTCCGTCCGGTCAAGGTGGACGTCGTCGAAGAACACCGCATGGACGAGGAGCGCTGGTGGATTCCCGAAGAGACCGCGCGCCGCATCGCGGAGACCAAGGCCGCGGGGCACCGCGTCGTGGCGGTGGGCACGACGACCTCGCGCACGCTCGAAAGCGCCGCCGCGCGGCCGGAAGGGTTCGGGGCGGGGCACGGGCGGACGGACATCTTCATTTACCCGCCGTACCGATTCCGGATGGTGGACGCGATGGTCACGAACTTCCATCTGCCGAAATCCACGCTGATCATGATGATCAGCGCGTTCGCGGGCCGGGAGTTCGTGCTGCGGGCCTACCGCGAGGCCATCGAAGCGGGGTATTATTTCTACAGCTACGGCGACTGCATGCTGATCCTGTGACGGGCATGCAAGGGAACGGACAGATGCAGAAGCCGACGGTGTCCATCATCACGTCCACCTACAACCGCTCGGGATTGCTCCGGCGGGCCATCGATTCGGTGCGCGCCCAGCGGGACGCTCCGCCATGGGAAATGTGCATCGTGGGCGACTGCACGCCGGACGACACGGAGGCGGTCGTGGCGTCGTACGGGGACGCGCGCCTGCGGTTCCACAACCTGCCGGAGAAGTCGCCGCCGCGCGCCCACGGGGCCATTGCCAAGAACTGGGGCGTGTTCGAGATGGCGCGGGGGGACTGGATCGCATACCTGGACGACGACGACGAGTACCGGCCGGACTTCCTGCGGCGGATGTTCGCGGCGGTGGAGGCGGACCCGGGGTGCCCGGTGTTCTACTGCCGCTGCCAGTACCGCGACAAGGCGACGGGGCGGCGGATTTTCGGCAATCCCTTCCAGGGCTGGCTGCACCGGTGGAACCGGGAGAAACTGCAGCGCTACAACTTCATCAACACCGCCAACGTGGTCCACACCAAGGCGCTGATCGAGCGGGTCGGAGGATGGAACCCCGGGGATTACTTCGACGACTACGACTTGTGGAAGCGGATGTCGGCCGTGACCGATTTCCATTACGTGAACCGGCCCCTGGTGGTGTCGCACGTTCCGGATTGCCCGCCCTTCTTCAAGCGCCTCTTCACCAAGGGCGTGAAGATTCTGCTGCACGGGCGGCGCCTGGAAGACCAGGGATAGGGACCGGGGCGGCGGCGGGGCGGTTGATTGTGTCCCCGCTCGGCAAAACGGGGTTGTCGAGGGAGGGAAAGAAGGAGTAGAAAAAAGGCATGACTTGGACGAATGCCATGGTGGCGGCGGAGCCGATGCGATTGTTTGGACCGCATGCGGCCGTCGAACGGACGGACGGGGCGCGGAGCGGTGCGCCGCGGGCGTCGTCCCTGACCCCCTGGCCAGCAATCCGCCTGCGGAGCCGTCCGACAAACCGCACGAAGGCCACAGGGCGCTGCCATGAAGATTGACTCTGGACAAGGCGCCCTCCCCCGGGCAAGCGTCCTGGTCCGCGCCCGGAACGACGAGGCACTGGTCGGGCGCACGCTGGAAGGGATTTTCGCGCAGGAAGGCGCGCCGGAGTTCGAGGTGGTCGTGTGCGACGACGCGTCGACCGACCGCACGCGCGAGGTTGCGGCGCGCTTCCCGGTGCGGTTCGCCGATCCGCCGCCGGGGGCGTACATGCCGGGGCGGACGCTGAACGCGCTGGTGCGGGAGGCGCGCGGCGACATCGTGGTGTTCAACAACTCCGACGCCGTGCCGGCCGGCCGCGACTGGCTCCGGGAGCTTGTCGCGCCGCTGCTGGAAGCGCCGGACAGGCCGCGCGCGTGCTTCGCCAACCAAGTGCCGCGCGCGGACGCGCGGGAGACGGTCCGGCGCGACCACGCGAGGGCGTTCGGGGACGGCAAGGTGCAGGCGACCTGGCGGTTCTTCTTCTCGCTCGCCAGCTCCGCGACCTGGAAGCGGCTGCTGCTGGAGGCGCCGTTCGACGAAACCATCCGCTACTCCGAGGATGTCGAATGGGCCTGGCGCAACTCACGGAGGGAGCGCGAACCGGTGGAAATCGTGTACTGCCCCCGTGCGCGCGCGGAGCACTCCCACAACTACACGCTGCGCGAGATGGCGCGGCGCTTCCGCGGCGAAGGGGTGTCCGACCGCATCATCTTCGGAGACCGCCCGGCGCTGGCGCGCGAACTGGCCGGGGCCGCCCGCGAGACGCTCCGCGACTGGGCGTGGCTCGCGCCCCGTCCGCGCGGCTGGCCCGAAATCCCGTGCGCGCCGGTCCGCCGCCTGGTCCAGCGGCTCTCGCACTGGCGCGGAACCCGTGAAGGAGGACAGCCATGAAGATTCTGCTCGGCGGCATCCCGCTCGGATGCGACAACATCGGCGACGAAGCCATCCTCGCGGGCGTGGCGGGCATGCTCAAGGCGGGGTTGCCCGGCGTGGAGCTGGCCGTCGCGACGGCGGACCCCGCCACCGGCCCGCTCCTGGGCGTCGGGACGGTGCCGCCGTACGGGTTCGCGGGCGTCCCGGCGGACGGATTCGCCGACGCCGTGCGCGCCCACGACGCGTACGTCTGGTGCGGCGCAACCGGCCTCTCCGACTACCCGCACACCGGCCTCGACCTGCTCGAGGCCGCGCAGCGCGCCGGCGTCCCGGCCTATGTCTGGGGCGTCGGCATGGACGACGAGCTCAACCCCGTCTTCTTCCGCGCCGCGGGCCGCCGCCGCGCGCTGCTCGCCGCGACCGGGCTGCTGGGCATCTACGAGCGCCGCCTCCGGGCGCGCCTGGCCCGCCGCATCGCGCGCATCCTGCCGCGGTGCCGCGGCGTGTGGCTGCGCGACCCGCAGAGCGCGGAAATGCTCGCCCGAACGGGCTACCCCGGGGCCGGCGTCACCGCCGACTCGGCGCTCCTGCTCGCGCCGCCGCCCCGTCCCGCCGCCGCCTCGCCGCGCCACCGCCTCGGCCTGTGCATCTCGACGCAGCGGCAGGTGTCCGACCTCGACGGCGTGCGCCGCCTTGCCGACGCCGTGCGCGCGGAGGGCGGCGAGGTCCTCGGCATCCCGATGAACCCGAAGACCGACCGCGGCCTCCTCTCCCGCCTCGGCGTGGACTGCATGGAGGGGGACACGCCGGACGCCGTGATGGCGGCGGCCGCGTCCTGCGACGTCGTCGTGTCGAGCCGCCTGCATCTGCTCATCCTCGCCGCGATGGCGGGCACGCCGGGCATCGGCGTCGCCCGCGGCTCCAAGATCGCGAACTGGCTTGCCAACTTCGGCGAAACGCCCGCCGGAAGCGTCGCCGACTGCGACTGGGGCGCCGTGCTTGCGCGCGTGCGGGAGGCATTCCGCTCGCCCGGCGACTGGCCCGTGCGGCGGGACGTCGCCTTCGCCCGCCTCCGCGCCCGCTTCGACGCGGCGCGCGCCGACTTCCTCGCGAGGCTCGCCGCGCCGTGAAGATTCTCCTCTATCTGGACCCGTCCCCCGTCCGCGGCGGCATCGAAATCTACGCCGACCGCCAGGGCGGCCGCCTGCGTGCCGCGGGGCACGAAGTCGCCGTCGCGGACCGCATAGACCCGGACGCCCTCGCGCGCGCCGACGCCGTTTACGTCCACAAATGCGCCTCCGTGGACGACCTCGCCGCGTTCCCGCCCGACAAGACCACGGTGTACATCCACGACCACGAACCCGTCTGCCCCCGTACCTACGCCTACACCCCGCTCGGCCACACCTGCACCCGCCCCGGAGCCCTCTGGCCGTGCCTCTTCTGCGCGCCCGCGTGCCGCGACTGGCGCGGCGCCCTCCGCCGCGTCCTGTCCCAGCGGCGCCGCAAGGAACTGCTCGCGCGGGTCGCCCGGCTCGTCGTCATATCGGAGTTCATGAAGTCGCGGCTTGTCGCCAACGGCCTGCCCGCGGAAAAAATCGTTGTCTCGCCGCCCGATCCGGCCGAATTCCCCCGTCCGGAGGGGAGCGTTCCCGGCCCCGTGGACCTCCTCTACGCCGGGCAGCTCCTCCGCGGCAAGGGTGTGCAGGTTCTCCTGCGCGCGATGGCCCTCATGCGGCGTCCGCGCACGCTCGACGTCATCGGCACCGGCAACATGGAGGCGGAACTGCGCTCGCTGGCCGACCGGTTCGGCGTTGCCGGGCGCGTCCGCTGGCGCGGCTTCTCCGCCGACGTCCCCGCGTGGATGGCGGCCGCCGCGTGCGTCGTCGTGCCGAGCGTCTGGCAGGAGCCCTACGGGCTGGTCGCCGCCGAAGCCGTCGCGCTGGGCCGCCCCGTCGTCGCCAGCGACATCGGCGGACTGCCCGAAGCGTGCGGCGGCAAGGCCGTGCTCGTGCCGCCGGGGGACGCGGCGGCCCTGGCGGAGGCGTTGGATTCGAACTTCGATTGCAATCGACCGCAATCGACTGCAATCGACTGCAATCGCGCCAGGAGTTGCCCATGACCGACACCCCCGTCAAAGCCTTCGTCTTCGTAGATGCCCTCGGCTGGAAGCAGGTGCAGAAGTACCGCTTCCTGGAGGACCTCCTCCCGCACCGCCGCGCCATCGAGATGCAGTTCGGCTACAGCTGCACCGCGATCCCGACCATCCTGACCGGACAGCCCCCGGCGGTCCACGGCCACCTCGCCTTCTACGACTACGCGCCGGAGCGCAGTCCGTTCAAGGCCGCGCGTTTCATCGCCCCCTTCATGCGCCCGGAGTCCTTCTGGCGGAGGGGGCGCGTGCGGAACGTGCTGTCCCGCTTCGTCAAGCGCTGGTGCGGCTTCACGGGCTACTTCCAGCTCTACAGCGTCCCCTTCGAGCGGCTCCCGTACCTCGACTACTGCGAGAAGACCGACCTCTTCGTCCCCGGCGGTCTCGCGCCCGTGCCCAACCTCGCCGACGCCTGGACCGCCGCCGGCCATCACTGGCACATCTCCGACTGGCGCAAGACCGAGGAGGAAAACTTCCGCGCCGCCGCCGATCTCTTCCGCCGCGGCGCCGTCGACCGCGCCTTCGTCTACTCCGCCGCGTTCGACGCCCTCCAGCACGACCACGTCGGCAACGACGGCGCCCTCCGTCCCAAGGTCGAAACCTACGCCGCCTCCATCCGCGCCCTCCGCGACGCCCTCGCCGCCGCAGGGCGGCCCTTCGAGCTCACCGTCTTCTCCGACCACGGCATGACCCCGCTCCGCGGCACCGCCGACATCCCCGCCGCGCTCGCCAAGACCGGCCTCGCCTGGGGCCGCGACTACGCCGCCGCCATCGACTCCACCATGCTCCGCTGCTGGTGGCTCCGGCCCGGCGCGGAGGAAAAAGTCCGCGGCGCCCTCGCCGCCGCCGCCATCCCCGGACAGTGGCTCTCCGACGACTACCTCCGCCTCCACGGCGTATGGCGCGAGGACCGCAAGTTCGGCGACGCCATCTACCTTGCCCCGCCCGGCATCCAGTACGTCCCCGGCGACATGGGCGTCAAGCCCCTCAACGGCATGCACGGCTACGATCCGGCGGACGAAGACTCCCTGGCCGCCTGCCTCTCCACCATCCCCATCCCCGACGGCGTTTGCCGCGTCCGCGACTACTTCTCCCTGATGGCCTGACGCATCACGCCGTTCCGGGCGTGCTCTGTTGCGGCGGGCGACGGACGGAAAGGGATGGACGGTGGGGGGCGGGGAGGATAGGATGGGGGAATGGAAACGAACGAGCACAACGGGGCGCCGGCGGAAGGCGCGGTCAGAGAGCGGATGCGGCGGCTTGAGGGGGAGTTGCGGCGGCACACGGAGCTGTATTACCAGAAGGCGGCGCCGGAGATTTCCGACCAGGCGTTCGACGCGATGATGCGGGAGTTGCGCGGCCTGGAGGAGGCCCACCCGGAATGGGCGTCGCCGGATTCGCCTACGAAGAGGGTCGGGGGCGCGGCGAGCGAGGGATTCGCGCACGTGGAGCACGCGGTGCCCATGATGTCGCTGGACAACACGTATTCGGAGGGGGAGCTGCGGGCGTTCGACGCGCGGGTGCGCAAGGGATTGGGGGTGGGGGATGGGGACGCGGTGGAATACGTGGTGGAGCCGAAGATCGACGGCGTGTCCCTCAGCCTCCGCTACGAGCGCGGGCGGCTGGTCCTGGCGTCCACGCGCGGGGACGGGAAGACGGGGGACGACATCACCGCCAACGCGCGGACGATCGCGGGGGTGCCCCAGTCGATTGCGTGCGCGGCGGAGGTGCTGGAGGTGCGCGGCGAGGCGTACATGGACAACGCGGTGTTCGCGGCGCTCAACGCGGAGCGCGCGGCCTCCGGGGAGACGTTGCTGGCGAATCCGCGCAACGCGACCGCGGGGTCGCTCAAGCAACTGGACCCGGCGGTCACGGCGAAGCGGCGCCTGTCGGTGCTGCTCTACGCGCCGGGGGAGCGGCGGGGGACGGAGGGAACGGGCGCGGACGTGCAATCGCAGTGGGAATGGCTCGAGTTCCTGGCGGGGCAGGGGTTCCCGGTGGCGGCGCTGCGCTGGCGGTGCCGGGGCATCGACGAGGCGTGGGAGAGGATCGGGGAGCTGGACCGGCGGCGGGGCGAACTGCCGTACGACATCGACGGGGCGGTGGTGAAAGTGGACGATTATGCCGCGCAGAGGCGTCTGGGTGCGACGGCCAAGGCCCCACGCCACTCGATGGCGTACAAGTATTCGGCGGAGCGGGCGAGGACGGTGCTGAAGGCCATCACGCTGCAAGTGGGCCGCACGGGGGTGCTGACGCCGGTGGCGGAGCTGGAGCCGGTGCCGCTGGCGGGGTCGGTCATCGCGCGCGCAACGCTGCACAACGAGGACGAGATCCGCCGCAAGGACATCCGGGTGGGGGACACGGTGGTGATCGAGAAGGCGGGTGAGGTGATACCGGCGGTGGTGGGGGTGGAGGCGGGACTGCGTCCGGCGGGGTCGGTGCCGTACGATTTGGCGGCGGCGTGCGGGGGGCGGTGCCCGGCGTGCGGCGGCCCCATCGCGCGCGACGATGGGGCGGCGGCGTGGCGGTGCGACAACATGGAGTGTCCGGCGCAGTTGCGCGGGCGCATCGAGCACTTCGCTTCGCGAAAGGCAATGGACATCGAGGGGCTCGGCACCGCCCTCGTCGAGGCGCTCACCACCGAACAGCGCGAGGAGGCCGACGGGCTGCTGGTGGGCTTCGCGCAGGTGCTGCCGCCTGCGGTGCGGGATGTCGCGGATTTGTACGCCCTCACGCCCACCGACATCGAGGCGCGGCGCCCCAACCGCGCGGAGGGCGCCGCGAAGCGCGCGGAATTCAAGATGGCCAACAAGCTGTGCGCCGCCATCGCGGCGAGCAAGGGGAACGAGCTGTGGAGGCTGATCCACGGTCTGGGAATCCCGAACGTCGGCGAGGGGCTGGCGAGGTCGCTGGCGGAGGCGTTCGGGTCGCTCGACGCGCTGATGGCCGCCGACCGGGACGCGCTGGCGGCGGTGCGGGACGTGGGGGGCATCGTGGCGGATTCCGTGGCGTCGTTCTTCGCGCTGGAAAAGAACCGCGAAGTCGTGGAGAAGCTGCGCGCGGCGGGGGTGGCGTTCGACCGCGTGGAGCGGCGCGGGCCCGCGGCGGGCGGCGAGGGGCCGTTCTTCGGCAAGCGCGTGGTGCTGACGGGCACGCTCGAACGATACACGCGCGAGGAGGCCGGGGACCGCCTGCGGGACGCCGGGGCGACGGTGGCGGGGACGATCGGCAAGACCACCGACTACGTCGTCGCCGGCCGCGACGCCGGAAGCAAGCTAGAAAAGGCCCAGAAACTCGGCGTGGCGGTGATCAACGAAGCGACGTTCGCCGAGTGGCTGGGCGACAAGGAGGAACCCCAACATGAATGAACCACGTCCGCGCATCGTCGTCCTCGACGCCTGGGCCACCATCCCCGGCGACCTCTCCTGGGGGCCGCTGGAGGCGCTCGGCGAGTGCGTGTTTTATGACCGCACGCCGGCGGAGCTTACGGCGGAACGCGTTCGGGGCGCGGACGCGGTGTTCCTCAACAAGGCACCGCTGCGGGCGGACGCCATCGCGGCGGCGGCGCCGAAGCTGAAGTACGCGGGCATCCTGGCGACGGGGTACAACACCATCGACCTGGAGGCGGCGCGGGCGCACGGAATCACGGTATGCAACGTCCCGGGCTACAGCACGATGTCCGTCGCCCAGCAGGCGTTCGCGCTGCTGCTGGAAATCACGAACCGCACGGGGCTCCACTCGGACGACGCGCGGGCGGGCGGGTGGTCGCGTCACCCCGACTACTGCCGGCCGCTGTCGCCGCTCACCGAACTCGCCGGGCTGACGCTCGGCATCGTCGGGCTCGGGGCCATCGGGAGCGCGGTGGCGCGGATCGGCCAGGCCTTCGGAATGCGGGTGCTGGCGGTCCGGGCGCATCCGGGGCGGCCGATGCCGCCGGGAGTGGAGGAAGTGCCGTTCGGACGGTTGCTGGAGGAGAGCGACGTGGTGAGCCTGCACTGCCCGCTGACGGAGAGCACGCGGGGGATCATCGGCGCGGAGGCGCTGGGGAAGATGAAGCCGACGGCTATCCTCCTGAACACGTCGCGCGGACCGCTCGTGGACGAGGCGGCGCTGGCGGCGGCGCTGCGGGAGGGGCGGATTGCGGCGGCGGGCGTGGACGTGCTGTCGGTGGAGCCGCCGCCGGCGGACAATCCGCTGCTCTCCGCCCCCAACTGCTGGATCAGCCCGCACATCGCCTGGGCGACGAAGGCGGCGAGAATCCGGCTCCTCGAAGCTGCGGCGGACAACTACCGGGCGTTCCTGGATGGGCGGCCGGTGAACGTGGTGTGAGGGGGCGGCCATTCCCGCTACGGCGGACGTGCAGAAACGCGTCCCTCCCCGTGGAGAGCGCCACGAACGGGCCACACCTCCGCCACGATGGCTTGGAAAGGTTTTTGGGGGGCACGATCCGGTCGCTCGGCGGGAAGCGGGGAGTTTTCCAATGATTGGAAAATTTTTTTCCAATGGTTGGAAAACTTCGTCCTGTTTTTTCAATGGTTGGAAAAATGTCCCGGGGTGGAATGGGACGGCTAGAGCAAATTAAGAAAAAGTGTAGTCGCAAGCCGGGGAGGGCCCGGCTTCGTCCGGGCCTGGTTTTTCGTCCTTGCACACGGCCGCGACAAAGCGCGGCCCTCCCGAAACGGCTACAGCATTTCTTAAACCGCTCTA
>JAFYAC010000074.1 GCA_017540905.1 Kiritimatiellia bacterium
CGCGTTTTCCAAGGTTTCCGCTTGCGGGATGGCGGGAAGTGGTTGAGGGGGCGCCGGGTTGCCGGGTTGCCGGTCGGGTTCGGGGGAAGGTTGCTGGATGGATGCCGGGACGTGGGTGGGGGCGGCCTGCGGGGCGGGTTCCAAGGGGGCTTGGGGCGCGGGGGCGGTGGGCGGTTGGGGAAGGGCTTGCGGAGCAAAGGGAGTCGGGGGAATGGGGGCAGGGGAGGATTGCAAAACGGTATCGGGGACGACCGCCGGGGCGGCTTGCGGGGCGGGTTGGGGAGCCGCCTGGGGGATGGCTTCCGGCAACTCGGGAGGAACGGGGGCGCTTGGCTGGACAGCCGCCACGGGAGCCGCCGGGGTGGTTGGCGGCATTTCCGGGACAGCGGGGGCGTCAGCCGCCGGAACGGTCTGCGGCAGCGCGTGCGGAACAACCAGTTGGGGAGTTTCCGGGGAAGCCTCGAGGACGGTTTCGGGGACGGGACGGAGGACGCCGTCGACGACAACGTACGGATGCTCCATGCCGTGGGCCGAGGCTTCGAGGCTCGGCGGGGGCGCGAACACGGAGGGGTTTTCCTTGTCGTTGCCAACCGCCGGCCAGGGTGCGGAAATGGGCGCCACGGGGGCCACGGGAACCACGGATGCACGCGGGGCCGGAGGCGTTTCCTGCGGGACGGCCGGCGGAATGGTTATGGGAATGGCCTGGAGAGGTTCAGGAGGACGGGAAAGAGGTTGCGGGGGCACTTTCGCAACGCCGGCCGACGCAGCATCGCGGGCGATGGGCTGGGAAATGGATTGCGGTTCGGCGGCGGGCGCGATTGGGTCCGCGGGCAAGGGGGATGCCGGGGAGGGCGCAACGGTTTGCGGGATGGCTTGGGGGATTGTTCCCTGATCGGCGGGGATCGAGTAATCCGTCTGGGGGGCGACGTGGGGGACATCCGTCACGGGGAGGCCGGAGGGTGAAATGGGTTGAGGGGAGGAGGCCTCATGGTTCGGCTGCTTCAGGCCGTGGGCATCGGCTTCGAGGCTTGGCGGGGGCGCGAACACGGAGGGGGTGTCCTTGTCGGCGTCCACCGGTGGCAAAGGCGCGGAAACCGCTCCGACGGGCGCAACGGGCGCACTGCCGGCCAGCGGGACCGGAGGAATCTCCTGCGGGAGGGCCTGTGGAACGGCGAAGGGGATGGCTTGGAGCGTCGGTGCCGGTTCGGAAAGAGGTTGAGGGGATGCCGCCGGAGCGGTTTCAGGATGCGCTTCGGGGATGGTGGGCTGGGGAATGGCTTGCAGTTCGGCGGCAGGAGCGAACTGGCTTGCGGGGAAGGCTTGCGAACTGGTTTGGGGTGCGGCGGGCTGGACAACCGGGGACTGAACGGCCGAATTGTCAAGTCCAGGGACGGCGGGCTGGAGAATCTCCCGGGCGGCTGCGAGGAATTGCTCCACGTTGCGGGCATCGGCTTCGAGGCGGGGCGGGGGGGTGAAAACGGAAGGGGTGTCTTTCTCGCCGTCCACCAGCGGCAAAGGCGCGGAAATCGCGCCGACGGGCGCTACGGGTGCTCTGTCGGCCAGCGGGGCCGGCGGAATCTCCTGCTGGACTGCCTGTGGAACGGCGAAGGGAATGGCTTGGAGAGGTTCGGAAAGAGGTTGAGGGGATGTTGCCGGAGCGGTTTTCGGATGCACTTCGGGGACGGTGGGATGGGGAATGGCTTGCAGTTCGGCGGCAGGAGCGGAGTGGCTTGCGGGGAAGGCCGATTTTTCAGGGACAGGAATGGCGGTGGGCCGGAGAATCTCCCCGGCGGCAACGCGGAATTGTTCGACGTTGCGGGCATCGGCTTCGAGGCGGGGCGGGGGCGCAAAAACGGAGGGGGGCTCTTTGCCGCTGTCCACCGTCGGCAAAGGCATGGAAACCGCGCCGACGGAAGCAACGGGGGCACTGTCGGCCAGCGGGGAAGGAGGAATCTCTTGAGGGGTGGCCTGTGGAACGGCGAAGGGAACGGCTTGAAGCGGAGGTGCCGGTTTGGGAAGAGGTTGAGAGGAGGTCGCCGGAGCGGTTGCCGGAGCCACTTCAAGGACAGCGGGCTGGGGAATGGCCTGCGGTTCGGTGATAGGAGCGGACTGGCTTGCGGGGATGGTTTTCTGGTCGGCGGGAGGAGGGGATGGCGGGAGGGGGGCTTGCTGTATGGGGGTGGGTGGGGCGTTCCCAGCGGCCGAAACTGACTGTGGCACTGCTTGCGGAATGGACGGGAAATCATCGTGTGGGGCCGCCGGGGGGGCATCCGGGGCGGGGGGGTAGACGGCGCGGAGGAGGTCCATGGCCGAAATGTCCGGAGATGCAGTTCCATTCGCGGGTTCCCCGAAGTCCGGTGGGGGGGCGGAGAAGGGGGGCTTCGCCTCGCTGCCGTCGTTTTCCGGCAAGGGGAAGGAAACGGCGTTGACGGGCGAAACGGGGTTGATGGCATCAAGCGGATTCAACGGAGTCTCCTTGGCGATGGCCTCTGGAACGGTGGGCGGAATGGCGTGGAGTGGAACGGATGGCTGGGAAAGAGGTTGCATGGAAACCGCCGAATCGGCGGGAGGCGCCATTCCGGGGACTGTGGGAAGGGGGGTGGTTTGCGGTTGGGCGGCAGGACCGGTCGCGGGTTCTCCTTGGGGGTTGGGATGCGGAACAGCGTGCGGGACAACAGGCGTCCGGCGTTCCGTTTCCGGGGAAGTTTCAAAGGGCGCCGCGGCTTGGCGAACGGGCGGGATGGTTGACGGAGCATCCACCGCAGCTTGCGGGATGGCATGGGAAATGGTTTGCGGCTGGGGTGGGGGTGGGATGGGGGCATCCAGCGGGGCTGCGGCCGGAGCCATGGACGATGCTGGACGGGAGATGTCGGCGGGAGGAAGTGGGGCATTCCCGGTGGTTCGGGGGAACTCGGGAGATGGGGTGGGAGGGGGTACCGTCCGGGAATCCGGAATCGCTTGGGCGATGGCTTGGGGCGATGGCGACGGGAGGGGAGCCGCAGGAACCGAGTGCAGCGGGCTGGGCGTCGTTTGAGGGACAACGGTGGGATTGGGAACCGGGGCTGGACGGAAAACAGCGGGTGGCGGGAGGGGGGGCTTTTCAGCGGAAACGGGTTTGTGGGGAGTTGCTTGGGGAACCGCCGCGGGCGTAGCGGACGGAGTGCCGGGGGTTGGAGAGGGATGCGGAATGGTGGCCTGCGGGACCGTACGCGGAAGGATTGTTGGTTCCGATGGGGAAGGAATGGTGCGGGGGGCAATGTCGTCCACCGGTGCCGATGGGGCTTGTGGGCGGGTTTGGGGAATGGGGGGGCGGGGAACGGGGTCAGCACCAACCGCAGGGGGCGTTTCGGGGAGGGGGTGGACAGGGCCGGGGGGCATCATGGCGGAGGCCCAGTAGGAAGCGATGGCATCGGCTTTGACCAGGCGCGCGGGGGTGGAGTCGGGATACGGGGTGCCGGCGGCTTCGGCCATGGCGGCGCGGAAGCGTACGATGGCTTCGGGGGGCGGCGGCGTGCGGGAGGATACGGCGGGGGGAACGGAGCGGTGGGGCGAGCCGTCGCCGATGATCGGGGGAACGGCCGGCGCGGGGGACAGGGGGGCGGCCGGAGGGAACGAGGTGTCGAGGGATGGGATGCCGTCAATCATCGAGATTCTGCTTCCTGCCGGTGAAGTCTTCGAGTTCGCCTTCGGCGCGGCGTTCGCCTTCGGCGGCTTCTTCGGCGAGCCAGGCGGCGCGGTGCTCGTCGATTTTCATGCGGTTCCGGGTGGCGGCGACGAATACGGCCTTGGCGGTTTCGGCCTCGGCTTCGCGGTTGCGGAGGTCGCCTTCGGCGCGTTTGACGTTGTCGGCCTTGAGGACGCCCTCCTCGTCGATGCGGGAGACGCCTTCGCGGGCGAGGTCGATCTGGTCGCGGGAGACGGGGCGGCCCATGACGGTGTCGAAGATGCGGTCGCGGCGCTCCTCCTTGGTGGCCTCGAAGTCGGCCAGGTCGCGGCGGCGCGCGTCGAGGGCGTCCCGGGCGACGGCGACGGCCTGGCGGGCGAGGGTGAGTTCGCCGCCGGCGCGTTCTTCGCGGAGGGCGCGGATCCGCAGCAGGCTCTGGAGGGCGTAGGGCATTTCATTTGCGTTTGCCGACCGTTATAAGCCCTGCGCGCGCGTACCGCCAGCCCAAAATGCGCCCGGAAAAGGGCCTCGGCGGAGGCCGGAAGGGGCGGAAGCGCCGCGTGCCGCCGCGGAATATAAAGGCTTGCCCCGGGCGGGAAAAAGGGGGATAGTGCATCGTATGAAAAAATCATTTTCCATGTGGCGCGCGGGCCTGGCGGCGGCTTCCGCATTGATGGGACTGGTGGCGGGGGCGTGGGCGGAACCCTTCGTCGTCGGCTGGGGCATGAACTCCAAGGGCCAGGCTTTCCCGACGCCCGTGGAAGCGCTTTCCGGCGCGACCGCCATCGCCGCGGGGCACCACCACTCGCTCGCCGTCGTGGATTCGTGCACCTACGCGTGGGGCCGCAACGAGGAGGGCCAGTGCGACGTGCCGTCCGCCGGACGCACCAACGTCGCGGCCGTCGCCGCTGGCGAACAGTTCAGCGTGGCGCTACGCACCGACGGGACGCTCGTCTCCTGGGGCCAATTCGGCCCCGACACCTCGACCTCCGGCAGGCTCACCGGCGACTACACGAACGACGTCGCCCAGGTCGCCGCCGGCCAGGCGCACGTGCTGGTCCTCAAGAAGGACGGCCGCGTGCTGGCCGCCGGCGTCAACAGCTATGCGCCCGAATGCACGGTGCCCACGAATGACCTCTCGGATGTCGTGCAGGTCGCCGCCGGGGCATACTTCAGCTTCGCCCTCCAGCGCGACGGCACCATCGTGACGTGGGGAAGCGCGGGCGAAGACATCGGCGGCGTGCTGGAGGTCCCCGCAACGTTGCAGGGGCACGCCAGGAAGATCGCCGCTGGCCACTACCACGCGCTGGCCATCACCGACAGCGGCGACATCGTGCAATGGGGCTCCGTCGTGGATCATGTCATCCCGGACGGGGCGCGGACCGGCGCGACGGACATCGCCGGGGGGTACGATTTCAGCCTGGCGCGCACCTCCGACGGCAAAGTGTACATCTGGGGCAACGGCTTGGATGTAGCGCAGTTGTCGCCCATGCCCGCCAGCCTGGCGGCTGGCGTCTCGCAGGTTGCCGCCGGCTACGGCCACGCCCTCGCCCTCGGCGCGGGGCTGGCCCCCTACTGGCTGGAGGACGCCATTCCGGCCGAAGCGTACGTCGCGCGCGCCTACGCCGCGACCGTCACCGCCAACGGCATGCCGGCCGTGACGTACCACAAGTCCGGGAACAACTGGCCGTCGTGGCTGAAGCTCGACGCCCGCACGGGGGCTCTCTCCGGCACGCCGACGCAGACGGCCAAGCGCGCCGAGTTCGCCGTCGTGGCGTCCAACGTTTACGGCACCGTGGCCAGCGCCACCCTCGCCATCGAGGTCTCCGACACGCCGCTCGATCCGCCCGCGTTCATCACGACGACGGTTCCGGACGGCGAGGTGGGGCTGCCCTACCGCGTCGCCATCGTGGCGTCCAACGCCGCGGGCTACTACCTCTCCCGCGCCGACCAGTATGCGCTGCCCGCCGGGCTGGCGCTCGCGGAAGACGGAACCCTTTCCGGGACGCCGACGGCGGAAGACGCGACGGTCTTCTACGTGATGGCCAGCAACGCGACGGACATGGTCGAGCAGCAGTTCTCGATCCGCATCACCTCCGCCAGCGCCGCGCCGGAAATCCTGACCGGCAGCCCGCTGCCGGCGGCGAGGCTCGACGAGCCCTACTCGGTGCAGTTCGAGACCGACCGCGCGGCGACCTTCGCCCAGACGGGCGGCACCCTGCCCGCGGGGCTCGGTCTGGAACCCGCCACCGGCATCCTCTCCGGCGCGCCCACGGCGCCCGGCGCGTACACCTTCACCATCCAGGCCGCCAACGCCGTCGGCACCACCACCGCCGAGTTCGCGCTCGATGTCAACGCCTGGCCGGCCATCGAAACGGACACCCTGCCCGCGGGCCGCATCGGCGCCGCGTATTCCGGGACCCTCGCGGCGACGGGCTGGCCCGTGCCGGTCTTCGCCCTGGCCTCCGGGTCGCTGCCCGGCGGGCTCAGCCTCGGGGCCGACGGCGTGATTTCCGGTACGCCCACCGCGGCCGGGACGTTCTCCTTCGCGGTCACCGCGTCCAACCTGCTCGGCTATGCCACCCGCGACTACTCGATCGCCGTCGACGCGGTCCAGGCGCCGCAGTTCACCGCCATGACCTTCATCGCCTCCAACAAGACGCTCAAGCTCGAGTGGACCACGCCCGTCACCACCAACACCTACCTCTATTGGAGCACGAACATCTCCGCCGCCACTCCGGCCTGGAAGTCGCTGGGACGCAAGAAGTCGGGCGTGGCGATTGCCCAGACCAACAGCACTCCGGTCTACTACCGCCTGCGCATCCCGTGAGGCCGCGCGCGGCGGCGGTCGCGTCGCCGCACCGCGAAAACAAAACGATGGCCCCGGCGTTGTGCCGGGGCCTTCGTTTTATCCCGTGCGCGGTTGCGGCGAGGAGCGGGGGAAGTGTGAAGGAGGCTTTGCCAAAGACGGGCGGAAACGCCTCTGTTGGCCGCCATCAGAGGTTCCAAGCGATATGTGTAGAGCGGATGCAGAAATAGTGTGGCTTCAATTCCTTGGGGCTGTCAGGTGAAACCTTGTCTTTGCATGGTGGGGCTGGACGGCAGGGGCGACCTCCGGGCGGCCCGTCATGGGCCATCCTTTCGCACGGCCCGCCCGGAGGTCGGGCCCTACCGGAGGGAGCACCCGACATGAAACCGCTCTCTTCGCGGCAAGGGAGCGCGAAGCCCATCCCCCTTCTCGGAGGGGGGAAGAGCTTCGCACAATCCAATCGCCTAGAGCAAATTAAGAAAAAGTGTAGTCGCAAGCCGGGGAGGGCCCGGCTTCGTCCGGGCCTGGTTTTTCGTCCTTGCACACGGCCGCGACAAAGCGCGGCCCTCCCGAAACGGCTACAGCAT
>JAFYAC010000075.1 GCA_017540905.1 Kiritimatiellia bacterium
GCGGCGAGCCGCATCTTGGCGGAGAGGGAGAAATGGATGCCCTCGCCCTGTGCGCCGTCGCGGAGGGTGGTGTCGTAGATGGCGATCGTTCTCATGGCACCGCGCACTCTACCCCGTCCGCCCGCCGCTGGCAACCCGCGAACGCCCCCGATTTTGCACCGGGTGCAGGACAAAACAGCGACTTTGGACATACCGGAACGGAAGGGAAGCCGCCCCCCGGGCAAAATGGGAATTGAGATGGAGGGGGAAAACGGCTACAAGACGTGCCCCATGGAAAATGCTTCCCCAGTATCGTTGGCCGCCTGGTGCGCCGGGACGTGGCTTCCGGCCGCGCCGGAGCGCGGCATCGACCGCCTGGGCTTCGACTCGCGCGAGGCCGCGCCGGGCGTGCTGTTTTTCGCCCTCAAGGGCGAGAAGCGCGACGGCCACGAGTTCGTCCCCGCGGTCCTGCGCGACGGCGGATGCGCCGTCGTGCGGCGCGGCGCCATCGCGCCCTCCGGCATCCCCGCCGGCGCGGCGGTGCTGGAAGTGGACGACCCGCTCGACGCCCTCTCCCGCATTGCGGCGGGCTGGCGGCAAAGCATGGCGCAGGCGAAGGTCGTCGGCGTCACCGGCAGCGCCGGCAAGACCTCCACCAAGGAGCTGTGCGCGAACGTCCTCTCCCGCCTCGGCCCGACGGTGCGCACGGCGGGCAACTTCAACAACCACATCGGCCTGCCCATGAGCGTCTCGCGGCTCGACCCGGACACCGCCTACGGCGTCTTCGAGGCCGGCGTGAGCCATCCGGGCGAGATGCCGCCGTTGCGCGACATCATGATGCCGGACATCGCGGTCGTGACGGGCGTCGGCCCGGCGCACATCGAGTTCTTCGGCAGCGAGCGGGCGATTGCGGAAGAGAAGTCGCAGCTGCTGGCGCGCCTACCGCGCGGCGGCTTCGCGGTGCTGGGCGCCGACATGGCCCACTACGGCGTGTTCCGCGACCGCGTGCCGTCCGGCGCCTCGGTCGTCACCTGCTCGCGCACGGCGGACGTCCCCGCCGACTACGCCGCCCTGCCCGCCCCCGGCGGCGGCATGCTCGTCCGCGAAGCCGCGAGCGGCGAAGAAGCGCTCCTCCCCGTTCCGCCCCCCGGCGGCTACATGGCCTCCAACGCCCTGCGCGCCGTCGCCCTCGGACGCCGCCTCGGCGCGTCGTGGGACGACATCCGCGCGGGCCTCGCCGAAGGCGTACGCACCGGCATGCGCTGGGAGCTCATGGCGCTCCCCGGCGGACGCACCGCCGTCAACGACGCCTACAACGCGAACCCGCTCAGCATGCGCGAATCGCTCCGCGCCTTCGCGGCGCACCCCTGCACCGGACGCCGATTCCTCGCCCTCGGCCCCATGCGCGAACTCGGCGACCGCGCCCCCGCCGAACACGAATCCCTCGGCCGCGACGCCGCGTCCATCGCCGACTGGGCGGGCGTCGCCATCGTCGCCGGACCCGAACCCGCCCTCGCCGACGCCCTCGCCCGCGGCTTCCGCGACGCCGGCCTCCCCGCCGACCGCCTGTTTCTCACCGACGCCCACGCCCCCGCCGCCGCCTGGCTCGCCTCCCGCATGTCCCCCGGCGACGCCCTCCTCCTAAAGGCCTCCCGCGCCATCGCCATGGAGAAAATCCTCCCCCTCTTCGCCTGATTGTTTGGAAGACAAGAGATGTCCATCGGACAAAGAGTCCAACCCAAACGCCCTCCGGTCCTCCCGGACGCCCGGAATGGGCACAATCTGCAAGCTCCCCGCCGGAAAGCCATTTTTCCAATGATTGGAAAAAAATTTTCCAATGGTTGGAAAAATCGGCCCGTTTTTTCCAATGATTGGAAAAAATTTTCGGCCGTTTTCCAACGATTGGAAAAAATTTTCCACCCCCCCCTTTGTCCTGTTTGTCTTCCTTCCAAACAAACAAATTTGTTTTCCGCTTTTTTTGTTTCCCCCTTTGTTCCTTTTGTTTCCAAAAATCCATTGTCCCAAGTTGTCTTTCAAGTTGTTTGAGTTGTTTTATTGATTTGATTTGATTTTCCGAAAGGACCCCGCCCATGCTCTACTACCTCTCCGACTTCACGTCCTCCTTCGCGCCGATGCGCGTCTTCTCCTACGTCACCTTCCGCGCCTTCATGGGGGCGGGCACTGCGTTTATCCTCTCGCTGCTGTTCGGACGCCGGTTCATCGCGGCGCTGCGCGACCTCAAGGCGCGGCAGGTCGTCCGCTCCGGCGCCGACACCGCGGTGCTCGGCCACGCCAAGAAGGCCGGCACCCCCACGATGGGCGGACTGCTGATCATCGGCACGACCCTCGTCTCCGCGCTTCTCTGGTGCCATCCGGAGAACCCGCAGATATGGCTGGCGCTGGCGACGATGCTGGCGATGGGGGCGATCGGCTTCCTCGACGACTGGCTCAAGATCAGCCGCGGCAACACCGCCGGCCTCTCCGAGCGCGGAAAACTCCTGCTGCAGGGACTCTGGGTGCTGGTCGCCTTCGCGTGGATCGAGTGGATCCCCGAGACGCGCGCCCACGCGACCGAACTGATGGTCCCCTTCCTGAAGACCCCGCTGCTGCCGGACATCACCATCTTCGGCGCGCTCCTGCTGATGTGGGGCGTCATCGTCGGCACCACCAACGCCGTCAACCTGACCGACGGCCTCGACGGCCTGGCGATCGGTTGCGCCAACTCCGCGATCGCCGCCGTCCTCGTGATGGCGTACGTCGCGGGCAACGCCGTCCTCTCCGCATACCTCCTCGTCCCGTCCGTCCCGGGCAGCCACGAACTCGCCGTCTTCTGCGGATGCCTCCTCGGCGCGGGCCTGGGCTTCCTCTGGTGGAACGGCTACCCCGCGAAAGTCTTCATGGGCGACACCGGCAGCCTGGCCCTCGGCGGAACCCTCGCCATGGTCGCCATCCTCATCAAGCAGGAACTGACCCTCATCATCGTCGGCGGCGTGTTCGTCGCCGAGACCCTGAGCGTCATCATCCAGCGCACCGCCTGCAAGCGCCACCGCCGCCGTACCGGCGAGGCCCTTCCGCCCGAGAAGCGCCCCTTCCGCATGACCCCCCTGCACCACCACTTCGAGATCCTCGCCAAGGAGCACGCCCGCGCCGAAGGCCGTTCCCCGGACGCCGCCGAAAACTCCGTCGTCATCCGCTTCTGGATCGCCGGCATCGTCTGCGCCCTCCTCGGCCTCGCCACCCTCAAACTCCGCTAGAAGAGAAGGAAACAAAAAGAACAAAACAAGAAACAAATCCGACCGGATACAATTTCAAATCTGAAATTTGTCATCCTTTAATAATTTGTTTCGAGATTTGTTCCTTTTGTTTCCAATCAAAAGTTGTCTTTGAGTTGTTTGAGTTGTTTTAAAATTCTTTTCGAGGTTTGTCCCTTTTGTTTGAAAAGTCATTCCTCCCATGAGCCCCAAATACGAATGTTTTGACTTTACGATGTACTAGAACGTGTTGCGGATCGAGAACGTGGCGCGTGGCGAATCCCCTTCCTCTTCCGGCTGTTCCCAGCCGAGCCAGAGGGTTTCCGTCTGCGGGAGGAGGACTTCCACCCCTTTCACGCGGCTTTGGAGGTCCCCAAGCGCGCCGGGCGCGGCGGGCATCGAGGCGTCGAGCTTGACCCGGAAGTCGGGCAGGCTGTCCGCCAGGCCGGGCAGCAGCCATCCCGTCGCCGAACGCACGAAAGGCGTCCCCAGCGTGAGCACGGGCGGGGAGGCGTTGTCGGCGGCGAGCACGGATTCCGCATTGTCGCGCACCTCGTAGGGGTCCTTCGGCTCCACCCCGCGGGCGGCGAGCGCGCAGGCGGCGAGGCCGGCGGCGAGCCAGGCGGCGCGGTGCGCCTTCACGGCCGCAGCGCCACGGGGCCGTGGCGGTTCCACAACCGCTGCACCAGGCCGGCCGTCTTTTCGGGGGAGTCGCCGGGGGCGACTTCCACCCAATCGACGTTGGCCTGGTGGCGGAACCAGGTCATCTGGCGCTTCGCGTAGCGGCGCGTGCGCTGGATGGTCGATTCGATGGCTTCCTCTTCGGTCATCTCCCCGTCGAGGAGCTTCCCGGCCTCTTCGTAGCCGATGGCGTGGCGCGCGGTCTCCGAAAGGCCGCCGGGCATCGCCCGCAGGGACCGCACTTCCTCGGGCAGGCCGTCGGCGAACATGCGCCGCGCGCGCCGCGCGATGCGGGCGGCGAGGTCCTCCGGCTCCCGCAGCAGCCCCACCAGGAACGGCCTCGGCCGCTCCGCCGCCACCGGGATTTCGTGCCCGCCCGCCACCAGTTCGTAGGCGCGGACGACCCGCCGCGGGTTCTCCGGATCGCGCACCCGCGCATACTGTTCCGGGCTCAGGCGCTTCAGCGCCTCCTGCAACGCCTGCAAGCCTTCCGCGGCCAGCAGGGCCTCCGCCGCCGCACGGTGCTCGGGGGAGGAAGGCGGCGCCGAGTCAAGGCCTTCGGTGAGGCACTTGACGTACAACCCGGTCCCCCCCACGACAATGGGCATGGGGCCTTTGGAAAGCACGTCCGCCCGCGCGCGGACGGCGGCCAGGTAGTCGCCGACCGAGAACTCGCGCGACGGCTCCGCGAGGTCGAGCCCCTCGTGCGGGACGAGCGCCCGGTCCGCGGCGTCGGGCTTGGCGGTCCCCGCGTCCATGCCGCGGTAGACCGTCATCGAATCCGCCGCCAGCAGCGGGCGCGGCGGGCGCGACTTCGTGGCCAGCACCAGCGCCACCGCGCTCTTGCCGCACGCGGTGGCCCCCACCAGCACGTCGGCCGACAGCACCGTGCCGCCGCCGCTCATGGCGCGTCCTTCGCGCCCGCGGACGCCGGCGGGACGCCTTTTTCGGCTTTCCGCTCCTTCCGCGCCTGCAACCAGGTCGCGAGCAGGTACAGCCCCACCCCGCAGGAGATGGCCATGTCGGCGATGTTGAACGCGGGGAAATGCGACGCCCCCGCATGGAAGTCGAGGAAATCCACCACGTAGTCCAGCCGCACCCGGTCGATGAGGTTCCCCGCGATCCCCCCGGCCAGCAGCCCCAGGACCCACCCGCGCATCCTGCCGGGCGGGAGGATGCGGTTGCGGAACACGGCCAGCACGGCGAGTATCGCCACCGCCAGCAACGCCAGCAGCAGGTTCTGCCCGCTGAACATCCCCCAGGCCGCGCCCGTGTTGCGCACGTAGGTCAGGTTGAAGAAGCCCGGCACCACCGGAAGGATTTCGTGCAGCCGGAAGGCCGCGCGCACGCACTCCTTGGCAATCTGGTCCGATACGGCGACCAGGATGGCGACAACCAGCGGGAACATGGCGGCCGGGGAGGGGTTACTCCTGCGGCTCGTCGTGCGCCGACTCGTCCGGCGTGTTGTACTGCTGCATCGCCATCGTGCCGCCGAACGGGCGGTAGCGCGTGCGGCCCTTCTCCGACGCGCTCTGGCAGGCCACGCACTTCTTCGCGAAGGGCAGCGCCTTCAGCCGCGGGTGCTCGATGGGGCCGCCGCAGGACTCGCAGACCCCGTAGATGCCTTCGTCGATGCGCCGGATTGCGTCCTCGATGTCGTAGATGCTTTCCTGGCGGCCCGAGGCGAGGTTCAGCGCGAGTTCGCGGTCGAAGTTGTCGGTTCCGTGGTCGGCCATGTGGGTGGAGTGGGTGGAGATGTCGCCGTTGGCGTCCACGGGGGAGCGCTTGAGGTTGTCGGCGGAGAGCGCGCGCAGGTTCCCGTGAACCAGCTCCAGCTGCTGCACGAGCTGGACGCGGAAGATGGCCAGCTCCTCGGCCGTGTACGCGCGGGGCTTCGCGGTCGACTTCGGCGTGGGGTTGCCCGCCGGCTTCGGGCGCGCCGGGGCCGGGGGGGTGGGCTTCGCGGCCGGCTTCGCGGCGGGCTTCTTGGCCGGAACGGGCTTCTTCGCGGGGGCCGCCGGCTTCTTGGCCGGAGCGGCGGGTTTCTTGGCGGGAGCGGAAGGCTTCTTCGCCGCGGGAGAGGGCTTCTTCGCGGGGACCGCCGGTTTCTTCGTGGGGGCGGTCGGTTTCTTCGTGGGGGCGGCCGGTTTCTTCGCGGGCGCCGCCGGCTTCTTGGCGGGGGCGGCGTGCTTTTTCTTCGCGGGGGCGGGGGCGGGCTTCTTCGCGGCGGGTTTCTTGGCGGGAGCGGGTTTCTTGGCGGGCGCGGGTTTCTTGGGCGCAGGTTTCGCCACGGGTTTCGCGGCGGGCTTCTTCGCCGGCGCCACGGCCTTTTTGCCGGATTTCGCGGCCGGCTTGGGCTGGGATTTGGGGGACTGGACTTTCTTCTGCGTTGCCATGGCTTGCTCCGTTTCCGCGCCGGCGGGGACGGGGAACCGCCATCCGCGCCGCCGCATTCCTGTTTTTGGACGCGCGCTCTTTAGCACATCCCGCCGCAAAAAGTCAAGAACCGCGCGGGATTATTTCGCGCGCGGGTGTGTGCGGGAAGTGTGGGGGTGACTTTGCCCAAGACGGGCGGGAACGCCTCTGTTTGCCGTAATCGGAGGCCCCAAGTGGTATGTCCAACAATCCATGGACGTATCGGTTGCAACTATTTGCGACAAGGGAGTGCGAAGCGCATTCCCCTTCCGAGAGGGGGAAAGAGCGGCAATGGACGACGGCCACACTGTTTCTGGAACCGCTCCAGTACATCGTAAAGTCCATTCGTTCGCATGTTTTCGGTAGGGCGGCGAGTCCCTTCGCCGCCGTGCGCCTGCCAAGCGCATGGAAAGATTTGCATTTGCCTCCAGGCCACGCCCCTTTCGCACGGCGGGCAGGGGACTGCCCTACGCGGTCGGCAAATGCGAATGTTTTGTTCCTTTTTCCGGCATGCCGGTTTCTTATCCTTTCGTGCGGGCGCCCGACAAGGTTTTTCCAATTTTCCATCCTGCGGTTTCCCCCGCCGTTTCTTCCGGCTTGACGCCCCACGCCAAACCGCTATCATGCGCCGACATTTGTTGAAAGAGAAGGTACGAACATGAAGACAGCCCTTTTGGAAAAAATCGAACAGAGCCAGCTCAAGGACAAGGAAGCCATTCCGCAGTTCAACGTGGGCGACAGCGTCCGCGTGCACGTCAAGATCAAGGAAGGCGACAAGGAACGCATCCAGGTCTACTCCGGCGTGGTCATCGCCCGCGACGGCGGCGGCTCCAACGAAACCTTCACCGTCCGCCGCGTCTCCTACGGCGAAGGCGTCGAGCGCGTGTTCCCCATCCACTCGCCCTACGTCGTCAAGGTCGAAGTCGAGCGCCGCTCCCTCGTCCGCCGCGCCAAGCTCTACTACCTGCGCAACCGCACCAGCAAGCAGGCCCGCCTCAAAGAGGCCAAGTAAGCCCGCGCCAAGCCGTCCCTTGGATCCCGTCCCCTCCATGCTCCGCCACGAGCGCGCGGCATGGGAGGACGGGTTTTCGTGTGTCTGCGGCATCGACGAAGCCGGACGCGGCCCCCTCGCCGGCCCCGTGCACGCGGCGGCCGTCGTCTTCGAGCGCGGCTTCCTCGAACGCGAAGCCGCGGCCTCCCTCGCCCGCCTCACCGATTCCAAGCAGCTCACCGCCGCGCAGCGCGACGCCTTCTACGCCCTCCTTTCCGCCTGCCCCTCCGCCCGCATCGGCCTCGGCGTCGCGTCGGTGGAGGAAATCGACGCGCTGAACATCCTCAACGCCAACCACCTCGCCATGCGCCGCGCCGTCGCCGCGCTGGGCGCCCCGCAACCCGACCTCGCCCTCGTGGACGGCAACCCCGTCAAGGGGCTCCCCATCCCCCACCGCGCCATCGTCAAGGGCGACGCCTCCAGCCTTTCCATCGCCGCCGCGAGCATCGTCGCCAAGGTCACGCGCGACCGCTGGATGGACGAACAGGACGCCCTCTACCCCGGCTACGGCTTCGCCCGCCACAAGGGCTACGGCACGCGCCAGCACCTCGACGCGCTCCGCCGGCTCGGCCCGTGCCCCATCCACCGGCGCTCCTTCGGCCCTGTCTCGCAACTGACGTTCCCCTTCTGAGGCCACCCATGGCAACCCCGAAGCCGCCCCGACGCCGACGCCCTTCCCGCTTCAGGCGCGCCTGCCAAGCCATCTTCCTCTTCCTGGGCCTTCCCGAAATCTGGCCCGTCTTTCCCCGCAAGAAGAAAAAGCCCAGGAAGCCGCCCACCGAAGCCGCCCTCGCCGGCGCCTGGGGCGAAGGCATCGCCGCCACCCACCTCGCGCGCAAGGGCTACCGCATCCTCGAACGCAACGTCCGCTTCGGCTCCGACCGCGAAATCGACCTCGTCGCCCGCAGCCCCCGCGGAGACGGCCCGCAAGCGCTCGTGTTCGTCGAAGTCAAGACCCGCACCACCGAAGACCTCGGACGCCCCTTCGCCGCCGTGGACGCCGACAAGCGCCGCACCCTGGTCCGCGCCGCCGCCCTCTACGTCCGCAAACTCCCCCGGCGCCCCGCGCTTGTCCGCTTCGACGTCGTCGAAGTCGTCGGCGACCGCAACGCTCCCGCCCCGCCCACCGTCCGCCACATCGAGAACGCCTTCGCCCTCCCCGCCGGCGACCGCCTCCCCCTCTGAACCTCCCTCCCCCCCACGAGCGTCTTGCTTGCGGACGATCCGGCGGCCACCCCAAAAAACGTCTTCCCTTTTTCCCCCGTCCCCCCCATCATCCCCTCGCCATGAAAAAGCCATTTTTCCTTCTTTTCGTCCTCCTCTCCGCGTCCCCCGCCCTCGCCCAGTTCGATGGCTGGGAACCCGACTACGAGCTCATCTCCGCGACCGGACAGGACCTCCTCGACCGCTACGCCCCCGACGCCGTCCGCGAAAACTACTCCTTCGCCTCCCCCGGCGAACTCGCCGCCCTCTTCGGCAACCTCCGCGGGGCGCTCGACGGCGACTCCCTGACCGCGCTCGCCGACCTCCAGCCCACCGCCCGCCAGGCCCTCTCCTACCTCTCCGCCATCCCGCAGACCCCGGGCATCGCCGACTGGCTCTCCGCGCGCCTCGACTACCTCGACGTCGCCGCCGAAGCCGTCCGCGCCATCCCCACGCCCCAAAAGCCCACCCCCAAACCGGCCCCGCAGGCCCATCCCGCGCCGGGGAGCAAACCCGCCGCGGCCCCCGCGCCCGCGCCCGCCGCGAAATCCCGCGCCGACGTCGCCCGCGAACGCTACGCCGAGAGCACGCAGACCTGGATCCGCAAGCTGGAGAAGCGCCCCGCCCCTTCCCGCGCCGCCGCCCTCCTGCCGACCGTCAAGGCCGCCTTCCGCGCCAACGGGGTCCCCGAAGCCCTCGTCTGGCAGGCCGAAGCCGAATCCTCCTTCAACCCCGCCGCGAAAAGCCCGGTCGGCGCGCGCGGCCTCTACCAGTTCATGCCCGCGACCGCCAAGGAGTACGGCCTGTCCCTCGACCCGGCCGACGAGCGCCTCGACCCGGCCAAGAGCGCGGCGGCCGCCGCCAAATACCTCTCCAACCTCCACGGCCGCTTCGGCGACTGGGCGCTCGCCCTGGCCGCCTACAACTGCGGTCCCGCCCGCCTCTCCAAGGCCCTCGCCAAGACCGGCGGAAAGACCTTCGCCGAAGTCCAGTCCTCCCTCCCCGCCGAAACCCGCCTCTACGTCCCCAAGATCGACGCCCTCCTCCACCTCCGCGAAAACACTTCCCTCTCCGCCCTCTGACCCTCCGCCCCCCCCCCATTCTCCCTCGCCGCCAAGCGCCCACCCACTCGCGAGATTATGGAAAATCCATTGTATTTCCTGCATTTTACCCCCATCATCCCCCCATCAAAGTTTTGCCATGGCGCGCCGCGTTTTGGTCGGTGATTTTTCGTCGGCGTGAATCGGGGATTGGCAGGCGGGGGCGCGTGTGGTATGCATGACGGGAAATGGCGGTGGCGGGAAGATGGTTTTCCGTTCATGGCCGCGATGGAAGGAACTCGTTTCGCATGAAGAAGAAGTGGTATGTCGTGTTGACCTGCATCGTGATGCTCGCGGTGGCGGGTTTGGCGGTCGCGGTCGCCCAGTCGCCGGCCCCGACCGCGTTGCAGGCGGTGGAGGCGATGCCGGAAGCCGCGCAGGGCGCGGCGGTCGCGGTGACCGTGGAGGCCTCGTCCGGGTGGCTGGAACACCTGACGGACATGGTCAACAAGGTGGACGACTGGGTGTGGGGGCTGCCGCTGATGGGCTTCGTGCTGGTCACGGGGCTGCTGCTGACGGCAATCCTGCGCCTGGTGCACGTCTTCAACCTCAAGAACGCCTTCCGCTACATGTTCCACCAGGAAGAGGCCGGCGGCGTATCCGGCGAGGTCAGCTCGTTCGGCGCGCTCTGCACGGCGCTTTCGGCGACGATCGGCACCGGCAACATCGTGGGCGTCGCGACGGCGGTTGGCACGGGCGGCCCGGGGGCGCTCTTCTGGATGGAAGTCGCGGCCTTCTTCGGCATGGCCACCAAGTACGCCGAAGGCCTGCTCGCGGTCCTCTACCGCAAGGTCACGCCCGACGGCAAGGTCCTCGGCGGCCCCTTCTACTACATCGAAAAGGGCCTCGGCGCGAAGTGGAAGCCCCTCGCGGTGCTCTTCGCGCTCTTCGGCGTCCTCGCGGGCCTGCTGGGCATCGGGACCATCACGCAGATCCACGGCATCACGTCGGCCGTGCAGCGCTTCTTCGACCCCGGCTTCAATCCCCAGGACATGGCGACCGGCCTCAAGCTGTTCGGCGTCACCTACTCCATCCCCGTCGTCATCGCCGGCCTGATCGTCACGGCGTGCGTGGGGCTGGTGGTCATCGGCGGCCTCAAGCGCATCGCGAAGGTCGCGACGGTCATCGTCCCATTCATGGCGATTTTCTACGTCCTCTTCGCCGCCATCCTCCTGCTCGGCAACCTCTCGAAGGTCACCACCGCCATCGAACTGATCGTCAAGGCCGCCTTCAATCCCGCCGCGTTCACCGGCGGCATGGTCGGCACGCTGTTCATCGCGATGCAGAAGGGCGTCGCGCGCGGCATCTTCTCCAACGAAGCCGGCCTCGGCTCCGCCCCGATCGCCGCCGCCGCCGCCAAGACCAACGAGCCCGCCCGCCAGGGCCTGGTCTGCATGACCGGCACCTTCATCGACACCATCGTCATCTGCACCATGACCGGCCTGGCGATCGTCGTGACGGGCGCCTGGGAGCCGTCCCTCGGCCTCAAGGGCGTGGACATCACGATCGAAGCCTTCACGCGCGGCCTGTCCTTCCTCGGACCGCACTCCAGCTGGCTGGCGTCGGGCTTCCTGATGCTGTCGCTGACGTTCTTCGCCTTCACGACCATCCTCGGCTGGGACTACTACTCCGAGAAGTGCCTCGAATACCTCGTCGGCATGGACAACCGGAAAGCCATCGGCGCGTTCCGCCTGCTGTACGTCGCGTTCGTGTTCGTCGGCCCCTACCTGACGGTCGCCGCCGTCTGGGGCATCGCCGACATCTTCAACGGCCTGATGGCGTTCCCCAACCTGATCGCCCTGGTGCTGCTCTCGCCGGTGGTCGCCCGCACGACCCGCGACTACCTCAAGCGCCGCGCCGAAGGCAAGGCCGAGGGCTGAACCCCGCCATCCCCCACCCCATCTGAAAGGAATCCCACCATGTACGAATTCACCGGAACGGTAAAGAAAGTCTGCGACCTGCAAACCTTCGCGAGCGGCTTCACCAAGCGCGACCTCGTGGTCGAGGAGGAGAAGGACGGTTCCTGGCCGAACCCCGTCGCCTTCACGTTCAAGAAGGACAACACCGCCAAGCTCGACGGCATCCGCGAGGGCCAGCGCGTGAAGGTCGGCTTCGCCATCGACGGCCGCGAATGGAACGACCCCAAGACCGGCAACATCCGCTACTTCACCGACCTGACGGCCCTCCGACTGGACGTCCTCGACAACGCATCCCCGGACGCCCCCTCCCCCGACTACCTGCCGGAGGAACCCCTCCAGGACCTCGAGGGCGACATTCCCTTCTGAGGACCCAGGACGCACGGGGCCCGGCTTCGGCCGGGCCTTTTCGTTTCCTCCGCACACGGCCGCGGCAAACCCGTGGAGAGCGTACAGAGGCATCCTGGGAGGGCCCGGCTTCGTCCGGGCCATGTCCACAGGGCGCTTCGGGGACATGCCTGAAACACCCCGTTCGCGCGGCCGCGACAAAGCGCGGCCCTCCCTGGATGGCCACATTGTTTCGTGACTCTCCCCCCGCGGCCGGCGGAAGCGCGTCGGAGCGCCCCGGGAAGACGTGGCCCTGTGGGTCTGGGAGGTGCGGCTTTCAGCCGCGCCATGGACTTGGGGATGTGGCGCGGCAGGATGCCGCACCCCCGGAAGTCGCGCGATACTTGTTCAGAAGGTCTTGCGCCACTTCCGGGGGTGCGGCTTTCATCCGCGCCGCTGGATGGGA
>JAFYAC010000076.1 GCA_017540905.1 Kiritimatiellia bacterium
CTCGGCCAGGACGCCGTCGGGACCGGTGAAGGCGATGACGGGGGTGGGAGAGCCGGACGCATAGGAAGCGATGTCGGCCAGTTCATAGAGTTCGCCGACGTTGACAGTGCCGGTCGCCGGGAAGGAGGCGGACCAGGCGGGCGCGGTGTCGGTGGTGATCTCTTCTTCGGTGATGAATTCTTCGGTGTTGGACCAGTAGGAGTTGCCTTTGACACGGGCGTAGTAAACGGTGAAGGGCGTCAGGCCGGTGAATTCGTAGGAGGTGCCGGGAACCGTGAATTCTTGGACGTCGTCGCCGGCGGGGGTGTCGCCGCCGAAGGTGGTGATGGCGATGTCGTCGATGTAGAAGCGCTTCTTGGAGGAACCAACGGTGCTCCAGCGGATGATGGCGGAGGATGCGCTGACTTCGAAGGTGTTGGTGTAGATTTGCCAGTCGTCGGTGAGGGTGACGGACTGGTCGGTGAAGGTCTCGCCGCCGTCCACGCTGATGCCAACGTGGGCGGTTTCGCCGTCGTTGGGCCAGCGGAAGGAGGACCAGACCACGCGCACGGTGGAGCCAATGGAGGTCAGGGCCGGGGTCTGGAAGGAGCCAGCGGCGCTGGAAGTTCCGAGGCGGACGGCGTTGGTGGCGGCGTAGACTTTTTCGCCCGACCACCCGCTCGTCTGCATCACGGAGTCGAAGTCGGCGATGGCACTGGTGCCCGAAACGCCGGAGAAGTCCTCGGAGAGGATCGGGGTGGCGGAGCGGGAGGCGCCGGAGGCGGCGGCGAAGTCGTTGGTGGAGAGCTGGAGGGTGTAGGAGGCGACGCCGTCGCAGGCAGTCCAGGTGGCGAGGGCGGTGGTGTCGGTGATGTTGGTGACGGCCAGTTCGGGGATGGTGACGGGGGCGGCGGTGACGGTCACGGTGACGGTCAGCGTGTCGGTGCCTTCGGTGTTGGAGGCGGTGAAGGTGAAGTCGTAGGTGCCGACGGCATCGGGGGCGAAGGCGAATTCGCCGTTTTCGAAGATGGCGTCGTGTTCGGTCGCGGCCATCGCGACGGTCGGGGCCGGGATGCCGGTGGCCGTGACGGTGAATCCGACGGTGTCGCCGACGACCGCGGCGACGGCGGTGCCTTGGGAGGCGGTCAGGACGGGGGCCTGGCCGACGGCCGTCACGACGAGGGTGGCGGTGGCGTCCGGGCTGATGCCGTTGGCGGCCGTGAAGGTGAAGGTGTAGTCGCCGGAGGCTTCGGCCGCGAAGGTGAAGGTGTCGTCCGCGAGTTCGGCTTCGACGCCGGCGGGGCCGACCATCGTGATGGTCGGGGCCGGGGAGCCGGAGGCGTAGGAGGAGACGTTGGCGAGGGTGTAGAACTCGCCGACATTGACGCTGCCGGTCGCCGGGAAGGTGGCCTTCCAGGAGGGCGCGGTGTCGGTGGTGGTTTCTTCTTCGGTGATGAATTCCGCGACGTTGGACCAGTCGGCGTTGCCCTTGACGCGGGCGTAGTAAACGGTGAAGGGCGTCAGGCCGGTGAATTCGTAGGAGGTGCCGGGGACCGTGAATTCCTGGACATCGTCACCAGCGGGGGTGTCGCCGCCACCAGGATTGGTGACGGTCACGTCGTCGAGGTAGAAGCGGGCCTTGGAGGAGCCGGAACCCATCCAACGGACATAGGCGGTGGAGCCGGCGAGGGCGAATTCGTTGGTGTAGGTGGTCATTTCGTCGGCGAGGGTGATGGCCTCGTCGGTGAAGTCGGTGCCATTTTCGCTGACGCCGAGGAGGAGGGTGCCCTGGTCGCCCGTCCCGTAGCGGCGGGCGGTCCAGACGACCCGGAGGGTGCCGGAGGCCGCGATGGCGGGAGTCATGAGCCAGGGTTGGCCGCTGCTGGCGCCGACTTTGGCCTCGCCGTTGTTGCAATAGACCTTGGATCCGGTCCAGCCAGGGGTGGCGGTGTGGTCGTCCAGGGAGGCACTGATGTCGGTGGTGCCGCTGCCTGTGAAGCCCGCGAAGTCCTCGGAGAGGATCGGGGTGGCGGAGCGGGAGGCGCCGGAGGCGGCGGTGAAGCCGTTGGTGGAGAGCTGGAGGGTGTAGGAGGAGACACCGTCGCAGGCGGTCCAGGTGGCGAGGGCCGTGGTGTCGGTGATGTTCGTGACCGTCAGGACCGGAACCGTGATCGGCGCCGCGGAGACGACGATGGTGACGGTTTCGGAGTCGGAACCTTCGCTGTTGGTGGCGGTGAAGACGAAGTGGTAGGTGCCGACAGTGGCGGGTTCGAACAGGAACTCGTTCTCTTCAAAGACGAAGTAGGCGCCTTCCGTGCAGGTGGCGGTCACCGTGGGTGCGGGTGAGCCGGTGACGGTGACGGTGAAGTCCACGTCGGGGGCGCCGACGGTGACGGAGTAGGAGGTCTGCTCGACGGAGATGGCCGGGGCGGAGTCGCCCGCGGCGGTCGTCACGGGCACGTAGGAGGAGGGTTCGCTTTCGACGCCGGCGGCGTTGACGGCGGCGACGGAGTAGCGGTATTCGGTGTCGGAGGAAAGCCCGGAGACGGTCTTGGACGTGCCGGAGACGGCGAAGGGGGAGCCGGGGATGTCGACCCAGGTGTCGGAGGAGCCGGTGACGGTCACGTCGTGGATGTAGGTGGCCTTGCCGCCGGCAAGGAAGCGGAGGGCGGCGGCGGAACCGGCATTGGTAAAGACGTGTGTGTATTCGGCGCCGCTGGAGGTGAGGGCCCAGGAGCCGATGGTCGTCCATTCGCCGGAAATCTGTTGCTGGAGCGTCAGCGATCCGGAGGAGGTTCGGGCGGTGAAGGAGAGGCTGCCGGGGTCATCGACGGGCGGGAGGTACAGTTTGCCGTTGTTGGCCTGAAGCTGGGCGAAGCCCTTGGAACCATCGCCGTTGGCGGCACCGCCTGGGGTCATCATGACACTTTCGTAGGACCACGTGCCGCTGTCGACGGTCTGCGACGCGAGGGTGGTGGAGTAGGAGGAGGAGTTGAAGGCGGTGAAGTCTTCGGAGAGGAGGATGCTGTCGCGGGCGGCGCGGGCGGAGGCGGCGGGGGCGACCTTCTGCTGGACGTAGAGCTTGTAGGAGGCGGCGTCGGAGACGGCGCTCCACGAGGCCGTGAAGGAGGTGGTGGCCGCGGCGGGGGGCGTGGCGGGGACTTCGGGGGTGGCCGGCGGGGGCTCGGTGACGGTGACCGTCAGGGTGCAGGTGGCGGAGCCGATGGAGTTGGCGGCGGTGCAGGTGAAGGTGTAGGTGCCGGCGGCGGAGGGCTGGAAGAGGAGATATCCGTTCTCGAAATCGTAGAGGGAGGAGGAGACGGAGGTGGAGAGGGTGTAGGTGATGGGGGAAGAGCCGGAGGCGGAGAAGGTGTATTCAACTTCGCCGCCCACGTAACCGCCGGCCGTCGCGGTCGCGGAGGGGAAGGTGGGGGCGACGGAAGGGGCGTCCTTGCCGGCCCAGCCCACGAGGACGTTGTTCAGGACCGTGGTGTTCGTGCACTGGGCGTCGGTCCAAATGTAGTCGTAGTAGCCCGCATCGCTGTCGTAATCCCAGGCGGAATAATCCCGTTGGCCCTTCGCGATGTCCTTGGCGTAGTTCCAGCCTTCGTAGAAGCTCGCGTAGCCGTCCTGGTTGCCGTAGGTGGCGTTGTCGCACATCTTGTTCTTGTTGGTGACGCCGTTGATGAACGCCTCGGTGAAGGCGCCGCCGTCGGAGCCGTCCCAGGAATACTGGTCGTAGTCGGCGGCCGCGATCCAGCCGACGTCCGTCGCCATCGACGCCGCGGTGCGGGGGCGGAGGCCCCGGCGGACCTGGTCGGCTTCCTCCTGCCGCAGTTGGTCCAGCACCGCCTGCATGAAGAAGCCGGCGACGGAGTTTTCGGGGGCGGGCTCTTCGGCGGAGTCGCCGCCATCCTGCGCGCCGTCGTCCTCGGCGGCCGCCTTGGCTTCGGCGAGCCGCGCCGCGAGGGCCTTGCGGCTCTTGGCCGTCGTGTTGTACTTGAACATCCCCGCCGAATGGCAGGTATCCAGCATCACCACGATTTTCACGCCAGCCGGGAACGCGGACAAGTCCGTCGCCATCTGCTTCGCCGTGTAGTCGGCATCGTAGGAGCAGATGTAATTCTTCACCCCGTTCGCGTCCAAGTCGTAATGCAGGTAGACTTTCCCGCTGTTTGTCGTGAAGTAATAGTTGTCGTTTCCGCCGTGCGAGGAATGGTAGTACAGGAAATGGTCGCCGCTTTTCGCCTTGGCCGCGGCATTCGAAACGGCCTGGCGGATCTTGGTCCGCGTCGCCCCGCTGTCGGACAGGAACGACACGTCCGCCGCCGTCCACTCGCCGCGGGCCGTGATGAGGTTCGTCATGTGGCGGGCATCGGGCACGGAGCCGTTCAGCGGGTTGCTGCAGTAGGAGGACTTGTAGTTGTTGATGCCGACGCAGACGGCATAGTTGGCCGCGAGGGCCGGACCGGCGGCGCACAGGCCGAGGAGCGAGAGGGAAGCGAACCAGATGGCGAGTTTTTTCATGTTACCGCGACTCCGTGTTGGATGGCGTGCGGGAGGACGGGATGCCGCCGTGGCATGGACCGCGCCCGCATTCTGGTGTCAGCATAGCCCTGGCGTGCGCGCGGGACAAGCCGGGAAGGGCCGCGGCGGTCGAGCGTTTTACCGGTGGCCGGGAGGCCCGGGCGGCACACGGAACCGGGCCCGGGAAGAGTTTTCCAATGATTGGAAAAAATGTTTCCAATCATTGGAAAACTTCGGCGCAGCGGCGGGGCCCAGGGCGGGGGAAATAGTGTGGCTCCAAGGGAGTTGTCGGGTGGAAACCTTGCGGTTTCTTGCCGGGAGTTCCCTCCGGTAGGGCCCGACCTCCGGGCGGGCCGTGCGAAAGGATGGCCCATGACGGGCCGCCCGGAGGTCGGCCCCTACCGACCAGCCGCTCTACAGTCGGCGGTTCCGGCGGGCCTGGAGGGGGGCGTTGAGCCAGGCGCGGATGTCGGATTGCAGCCGCTGCGTCTCCGGATCGGGCGCGCTTTCGCCCAGTATCCGGCGGATGGCGGCCCAGAAGGCTTCCGCGCGAGCCGCGTCCGCCGCGGCAAGGTATCCGGCGCGGGTGACTCGGGATATCAAGGGATTATCTGGGTTTTTCTTCGGTTTCCGGCGTCCGCCGCGTCTGGGCCGGGGCGGCTGGATGCGGCGGATCGTCACCATCCGCATGATGCCCAGCTTGGATTCGACGGTGCGCAGGAGGTGGGTGTACTTGGGGTTGTCGGCCAGCAGGCGGGCGAGCTTGGCCTTGGCGGCGGCGGCGGTCTGGCGGTCGGCGGGGGAGAGGGCGGGGAGGGTTTCTTGGTTGTCGGGGAGGAGCCATTCGAGGGGGATGCGCGGGTCGAGGCCGGTAAGCTGGCGGAGGCGGGTGGCCAGTTTTTTGTAGTGCATGGCGGTGGAGTACTTGACGTCGGGGGCGTTCTTGCGCAGCCAGCCTTTCAGGCCGGGTTGGCGGGCGACGATGCGGCGGGCACCGGTACGGGCCTTCTTGAAGAGGAAGCGGGAGTCGAGGGTGGGCTCGAGGTCGGCCAGGCGGGAGCCGATGCGCAGGCGTCCGGAGAGGGTGCGCGGGTCGGCATCCCAGGCGTCCTGGATGTCCTCCGGAGTGGGGGCGCCGCGGAGGGAGACGGGGGCCTGCGGGGCGGCGGGGGCGGAGGGCTCGGGCGGGGAGACGTGGTTGCGGATGCGGTTGAGGAGGGTTTTCCCGCCGTACCAAAGGAGGTGGGTGGCGAGAGCGCCGGTGAAGAGGGCGACGGAGAATCCGGCTTCGACCATGAGGGCGGGGACCGCCCGGGAATCGTAGGGGGCGTCGAGCTTCCCGAAGCAGTCGGAGGCGAGGGCGTTGAGGTAGCCAGGGGGGAAGATGGGGTCTGCGTTCATGGGGGGGAGGATGGCAGGAGGGCGGGGGGGATGCAAGGATTTTCCTTGATATCGCGAGTGGTTCGGGCGGGGGTGGGAGGGGGGAGGGAGGGGGGCGGGGGGAAAAAAAAGGGCTTGCCACGTGAAACGTTTTACCTTATAGGTTCGGGCCAATGTTGGCGGCGGTGCAGGCGTGGTAGCCCTTGCTGGCGGGCGCGCGCCGGGCCAACGGAAAGAACAAAAGGAAATGAAAAACACGATGCGCTTGGGTCTGGTTGCCGCGGTGGCGGCCTCTCTCGGCAGCGGTATGGCCTTCGGTGCCGGCTACGGCATCAACGAAGGCAGTGCCCGCGGAAACGCGATGGGCACGGAAGTGACGGCGGACCCGGTCTCGCCGTCGGTCATGTACAACAACGTCGCGGGCCTCACCGAGCTGCCCGGGACGCAGGTGGAAGTCGGCGCGACGTTCGTCAAGCCGCGGCAGACCGTCACCACCGACACCCCGAGGGGCAAGTTCCACACCAACGGCAACAGCGAATGGTGGACGCTGCCGACGGTCTACGCAAGCCAGCAGATCAACGAGCGCTGGTGGGCGGGCATCGGCCTGTTCACGCGCATCGGCCTCGGCTCCGAGTTCCCCGAGACCTGGCCCGGCCGCTACTCCAACCTCAAGGCGCAGATCACCAGCATGGACGTCAACCCCTCGGTGGCGTTCAAGGTCACCGACACGTTCTCCCTCGGCCTGGGGCTGCGGGTCGAGTACTTCGACTTCACCCTCATGCGCGCGGTGCCGACGGGCACGCCGTTCGTCGATCCTGACGCGAAGGTCAAGATCACCGGCGACAACTACGGCCTGGGCTTCAACGCGGGCGCGTACTGGAAACCGACCGACCGGCTGGCCTTCGGCGCGGCCTACGAGAGCGAAATCGTCCACGACGTCAACGGCGACTACAAGGCGACGATGGGCGGGCGCATCCTCCAGGACGCGACGGCGTACGGCGACTTCCCCTCGCCGGCGATCTTCCGCCTGGGGACGTCGATCGGCCTGACCGAGAAGTGGAAGCTGAACCTGGGCATGAACTACGTGTTCTGGAGCTGCTACGACGAGCTGACGATCCACTTCGACCCTCCGCTCCTCGGCAAGCGCGCCGAGACGACGGGCAAGAAGAACTGGCACGACACGTTCCGCTGGCAGGCGGGCACGGAGTACAAGATCGCGGACCACTGGGCGCTGCGCTTCGGCTACGTGTACGACAAGACGCCGGACCCGGACTACCTGGTCGACTACATGGTCCCGGCGAACAACCGCCACCTCTTCAACTTCGGCGCAGGCTGGGACAACGGCAAGTTCTTCGCGGACGCCGGGTACACGTACGTGATGATCGAGGACCGCACGGTCCACGGGCACATCGCGGACGGCGTCTGGGACGGCAAGCTCCAGGACGGCGACGCCCACATGGTCGGCGTCTCCGCGGGCGTGCGCTTCTGAGTGCGCGGCCGGCGCGGCCGGGAAAACGGCCGCAGGGAACCGCCATCGGCGCGAAAGCGCGGGTGGCGGTTTTTCGTTGGGGCGGGGCGAAGCCCGCATGGGGGCTTGCGCGGGGAGAGGGCGTGGGGCATAGTGGTGGCATGAACGAGATGCGGCAAGCGGAGCGTTTTCCAATGATTGGAAAAAAAGTTTCCAATGGTTGGAAACATTTTTTCCAATGGTTGGAAAACTCCGGGGGGAGCGGGTCGTGAAGGCGGGGGACGTGTCGTTGGTCCCGTCGCCGCGGAAGGCGGAGTGGTCGGGGTGGTGGGTTCGCGAAGGGGCGTGCGCGGAGCGGATTGTGCCGGGCCTTGGGCGGGAGGAGTACCGGATTGGGGTGGGGGAGGGCGGGGTCGTCCTGGAAGCGGGCGGGGCGGCGGGGGCGTTTTATGCGCGGGGGACGCTGGAGCAAATCCGACGGCAGTCGCCGGCGGGGATGCTCCCGGAAGGGCGCGTGGAGGACGGGCCGGCGTTCGGGGTGCGGGGATATTACTTGGACGTGTCGCGGGGGCGGGTGCCGCGGCTCGACCGGCTGAAGCGCAAGGTGGAGGTGCTGGCGGGGCTGAAGGTCAACCGGCTGTATCTGTACATGGAGCACGTGTTCCGGTTCGCGGCCGACCCGCGGATCGCCGGGAATGAGGATGCGTTCGGGGCGGGGGAGATCCGGGAGCTGGATGCGTTCTGCCGGGAGCGGCACGTCGAGCTGGTGCCGTCGTTCAGCTGCTTCGGGCACATGGGGAAGATTTTGTCGCTGCCGGGGTACCGGGAGTTGGCGGAGGCGGAGTTCCCGGCCCCGGACTGGGAGTCGGCGTCGTGGCTCCAGCGGCTGCGCGGGGCGACGATCGACGCGGCGATGCCGGAGTCGCGGGCGCTGCTGGAGAGGCTGCTGGGGGAGCTGCTGCCGTGTTTTTCGTCGGGGTGGTTCCACCTGTGCGGGGACGAGACGCACGACCTCGGGAAGAAGCGCGGGGTGTCCGGCGCGGAGGCGCTGGGGGAGCTGTACGCGCGGCACGTGCGGTGGGTGGCGGGCGTGGCGGCGCGGCACGGCAAACGGGTGCAACTGTGGGGGGACGTGCTGCGGAAGCTGCCGGGGGCGGTCGCGGCGCTGCCGGAGGGGGCGGAGGTGCTGGATTGGGCGTATTTTCCGTCGAACGCGATCGACGGGGGGCGGTTCTTTGCCGAGAAGGGGGTTCGGGTGGCGGGGTGTCTGTCGGTGCGGGGGTTCGGGGCGGTGTTCCCGGCGGTGGAAGAGGCGCGGGAGGTCATCGGACGCTGGGCGCGGGAGGCGGAGGCGTGCGGGGCGGCGGGGATCGTGAACACGGATTGGGGGGATTACGGGCACTTCCTCATGCCGGGGTGCGCGTGGCACGGGATCGCGGCGGGCGCCGAGGCGTCGTGGGGGGGCGGGCGCGCGGTGGCGGGGATGGGGCGGGGGGGGGCGTTCGACGGGGCGTTCTCGCGGGCGTTCTTCGGCGAGGGCGGGGAAGGGGTGGCGGAGTGGTTTTCGCGGCTGGGGAGTTTGCCGCCGGTGCTGCTGTCGTGGCCGATGGCGGCGGCGGGCGGAAAGCCGGCGGGATGCGTTGTCGCTCCGCCGATGCCGGACGCCGCGGCGTGCGCGGAAGCGGCGGAAGAGGCGGAGGAATGTGCGCGCGGATTCGGTTCGCTGCCGGCCGGCGGCGCGGGGTGGGCGGATGGAACGGATTTGGCGGAGCTGGCGCTGGCGGCGCGGTTCGCGGCGTTCGCGGCGCGTTGGGGGGCGGGGGCGGTTCCGGAGGCACTCGCGCGGGAGCTGGATGCCCTGGATCAGGCGTACGGGGAGCTGTGGCTGGCCGGGAGCCGGCCGCTGGGATTGCCGGACCTGCGCGCGCGCGGATTCGAGGCGCTCCGCCGCCTGCTGCGGCGCGAGTGACAAGTGACGAGTGGCGGGATGCGGGGAAGATGGAGGATGACGCGACAGTCGGGAAAGGCGGCGGCGCCGGGGCGGTCACGGCCTTCCTGTCCCGGGGCATCCGCCTGCCGGAAGACGTGAAAGTGGTGCCCCTCTCCAACGCTGGCCTGGGCCCAGTCTATCCCAAATCCTTCACCTGATTCGAAATCGACCCGGTCGAGAACGGTGAACGCGGCCGAAAGCCGCACCTCCCTGTCCCCACATTGTTCCTTGAACCGCTCCAGTGGAAGCGTCACGCATTCGCCACCAGCACCTCGGCCCAGCGCGTCGTCGGACATCCCGACAGCATCTCCCGCTTCATCTTCCACTTCCGCTCCGTGCCTTCGGCGGCGAAGAACACCGTCCCCCGGCCGAACCGGGCATTGATGGCATCGGCCACGGCCGAGAGCTTGGCCGCGGGGCGTTTGGCCGGATCGCCGCGGAACAAATCCAGGGCCAGCCCGGCCCGTTCCAGCCCGCACAGCAGGACCCCGGCGCGGCGGTAGCGCTTTCCCGGGACGAAGAGCCGGCCGACAGCGGGACGCACCGCGGACAGGATGTCCGGCGTCGCCGACGTGGGGGCCGCGAAAGGAACCGTCACCGTCAAGAACGGGGTCCACCAGTTCTGGTCGTTCCAGCCGCCCGTGCCGGGCGGCGCGCATTCCTGGACATACACGTTGGCCACGGAGGCCACCATCCCCGCCTTCCGCAGCTTGGCCGCCGCCGACGCGGCATGCCCCGACACGGCCTCTTCCAGTCCCTGGGCATCCTCGACAGGCGTCCCGAACATCCTCGACACCCCCACCGACTGCATGTCCTCCCGTTCCAGCGGATCGGCTTCCGTGGCCGGGATCCCGCGCAGCTCCATGGCCGTCCGTTCCAGCGTCACGGCGAACTTCCAGCGCTTGAAGAACTCGCGGGTACACTTGGCCAGGGCCAGCGCATCCCGGATCCCGGTGCGCTGCAACCTTTCGGCCAGCCGCCTGCCCACGCCCCACACTTCCCCGACCGGAAGGCCTTCCAGCACCCCGCTTGCATCGTCCGGCATCACAAAGACGCCACCCGGCCGTTTCTTCCCGATGTGGTTGGCAATCTTGGCGAGCGTCCGCGTCGTGGCGAACCCGACGCCGCACGGTATCCCCGTCCACCGCTTCACCCGCCCGTGGATGAGCCGCCCCAGGGCTTTCCAGCCGCCAACCCGGTCCGCCGGAGCCGATCCGCCGAAATGCAGGAAGGCTTCGTCGATGGAGTATTGCTCGACGTCCGGCGTGAAAGTTCCCAGCGTTGCCACTATCCGCGCCGACATGTCTCCGTACAGCTCGTAGTTCGAGGAGCGGAACACGATTCCCGACCGCTTCAGCTTGAAGTAGGGCGTCCCCATCTCGATTTTCAGCGCCTTGCACTCGGGCGACCGCGAAATCACGCACCCGTCGTTGTTGCTCAGGACCGCAACCGCCTGCCCTTCCAGCTTCGGGTCGAAGACCCGTTCGCAGGAGACGTAGAAGTTGTTGGCATCGACCAACGCAATCATGCAGTGGCCTGTTCCCCCTCGCCATGGAACCGGTGGATGACCGCCGTGACCACGCCGAACACCCGCAATTCCATCTCGTCCTTGAACCGGATTGGCTTGTAGGCCGGGTTCGCGGCTTCCAGCCTCACCCCGCCCCGGCCCTTGCGGAACGTCTTGACCGTGAACTCCCCGTCCACGCACGCAATGACCACGGCCCTGTCCCAGGGGGCCAGCGACCGGTCCACCACCAGCATGTCGCCCGACCGGATGCCCACGCCCTCCATCGAGTCCCCTTCGGCCCGGACGAAGTACGTCGCCGCCGGCCGCGCCACCAGCAACTCGTTGAGGTCCAGCGGCCGTTCCACATACTGCTCCGCCGGTGAGGGGAACCCCGCCATCACCGCACTCCCCATGAAAGGAATCTCCACCCGCCGCACGGCTTCCGCCGCCCGTCTCGCACCCTCCGGCATCGTTCCGGGTTTTTGGGCGCATCGTGTTCTTTCGTTCAGTTTCATGCCCCCACCATACTCCTCGGCATTCCTCCATGCAAGTCCGACTTCGTTGCAAGGTCCAAGGCATCCCGTGTTGTCCCCCAAGAGTGGAGCCATCCTGTCCCGATGAGGATAAGGATTTTCCCTTGTGGGAGGGGCCTGCGGCGCCAAACACGGAGGGAACGGAGGCACGGAGACACGGAGAGATTTTGGATGGGGCGTTTGTTGGAGGAGCCTTCGCACCCGGAAAACGCCGGTCTGATCAGCATTCCATCCTGTCCCCCTCTTTTGTCCCCTTTTTTGCGGTGCGAAAAAGGTCGAAAACAGTCGGAATCCCGAAAATGGCAAGAAGCAGAACCAAAGAAAAACCCCGGAAAACCGGGGTGAAGGAATGGTGGGCGATACAGAACTCGAATCTGTGACCTCTTGCATGTCAAGCAAGCGCTCTAACCAACTGAGCTAATCGCCCGGGGACGTAAATCGTGCAAACATGTTGCCAGATTGCTTTTCCGAATGCAATCCTTTTTTCGGACGAATTGCCGGCGGGGATTCCGGCGGGGAACGTCTGCTCCGAGCGGCCCCGAAAAAGCGGCGGCGCGGCTCCCATTGCGGCGCGGAGTGGCGGCGGTCTCCGCCCGTCCCGGGCTTGCCGGGGACTGGAGCTGAAAAAAGTGTGGAATTGCCGGGCGGGAGGGGTGTAACCTCCGTCGTTGGCTGTTCAACTTTCTGCAAGCTACGGAACACGGTGAAACAATGAAACAATGGAATCTTCCTGGATTGGCCGCGGCAGTCGCGGTGGCCGTTGCATGTGGCGCGGGATGCCGCAGCACGGTGCCGGATGCGGCGCGGATGGGGGAGATCCGCGCGGAGGCGGCGGAGGCGCGGGTCGCGGCGATGGAGGAGGGGAGGACGGTCGAGGACCGGGGCGAGAAGTTGCAGGGGAAGCTGTCGCTGGAGCAGGCGGTGGGGCGGGGACTGAAGTTCAATCTGGCGCTGCAGCGGGAGACGCTGGAGCGGGAGGTGGCGGCGGGGAGGATCGAGGCATCGATGCAGAATGCGCTGCCGGGGGTGGTGGCGAGCGGGGGGTACACGCGGCTGGATGACGAGCTCTGGCGGACGGACGGGGACGGCAACCGGGTGCGCGGGCGGTTCGCGGACCGCTACTCGGCCGGGGTGCGCGCGGTGCAGCCGCTGTTCAACGGCCACGTGCTGGCGGCGGTGCGGGCGGCACGGCTGTACCGGGAATGGGCCGAGGCCCGGATACGCGACGCGGAGGACGAGGTGCGCTCGGCGGTCGCGGAAGCCTACTACGGGGCGGTCCTGACCGGACACCTGCTGGAGGTGCAGGTCGCGGCCCTGGAGACGGCGGAGCGGCAGCTCTCGGAGGAGCAGGCGCGCCGCAAGCAGGGAATGGCGTCGCACTACGACGTGCTGCGGGCGACGGTGGAGGTCTCGAACTTCAAGGCGCTCGTGCTCCGCGCCCAGAACGAGAAGGACCGCGCGCACACGGACCTGTTCCGGCTGATCGGCGCCTCGCCGGAGAGCGAGGTGGAGCTGACCGACCCGCTCCCGCTCGTCAAGGAGCGCCTGGGCTTCGCCGATGCGCTGCGCACCGCGCTCGCCCGCCGCGCGGACCTGGCGGTGGCCGAGTACGCGGTGCGGATGCAGCGGGAGGCGGTGCGGAACGCGGTCGGCGATTATTTTCCGTCGGTGGAGCTCTTCGCCGCCCAGGATTGGGGGAATCCGGACCCGCACGACTCCTCGCGCGACGACTGGGGGGACGAGTGGTCGGCGGGCGTGCAGTTCACGTGGACGTTGTTCGACGGCCTCGGCCGCCGCGGCGCCCTCCGCCAGCAGCGCGCGGAGCTGCGCAAGCTGGAGCTGGTGCTGGAGGACGCGGAGGAGAACGTGGTCAGCGAAATCCGCCAGCTGGTGCTCTCGCTGGAGACGGCGGAGGAGTTCGCGGAGTCGCAGAGCCGCAACCTGGAGACGGCGAAGGAGGCGCTCCGTCTGGTGGAAGTGGGCCTGCGCGAAGGCGAGAACTCGCAGGTGGAAGTCATGGACGCCCGCCAGGCGCTCACCACCGCCAGCGCCAACTACTACCAGTCCATCTTCGACCACGCCCTCGTCCGCCTCAAGCTCCAGCGCGCCATGGGCACCCTCTCCGACGGCCCCCTGCCGGACAAGCCCGTGCTCGGCGGGGGAGAAGAGTGAAGACAAAAAGGACAAACGGGGACAAAACCGCTTTGAAACAACAATTTCGACAACTTTGAAAAACAATTCCGACATTTTTTTAAAAATGCTTAGTCCACCTTTCGATTTTGTTTCTTGTCTTGTTCTTTTTGTTTCCAAAAGAATTGTCGGAAATTGTCGTAATTGTCTGAAAATCCATCCGGGAAAGGTTCGCGCATGAAGAAGCTGCTGGTCTTGTTGCTGTTGGCGGGGTTGATGGCGGGGTGCGGGGAGGACAAGGGGGCGCCGGGCGCCGGCAAGGAGCAGGCGGAGGCGCTGCCGGTGGCGGTGCGTACGGCGGTGGCGGAGCGGCAGGACATCCGCGAAGTGCTGGAGTTCACCGGCGACGTCGAGTCGCCGCTGTCCGTCGAGGTCTGCGCCAAGGCGTCGGGACGCCTCGAAACGCTGGAACTGCGCCGCGGCAAGGGCAAGGCCCGCCAGGCGATTCCCGTCGAGGAAGGCGTGGAAGTCCTCAAGGGAGAGATCCTCGGCGAGGTGGACCACGCGCTGCTGGAGGCGCAGGTGGCGGTGGCCGGCGCGCAAGTGCAGGCGGCGGAGGTGGTGCTGGAGGACAAGGACCGCGAGAACCGCCGCAAGGAGTCCCTCTACAAGGAGGACGTGGCGACGGAGCAGCAGCGCGACGCCGCGGAAACGGCCTTCAAGAGCGCCCAGGCCTCGCTGGCGCAGGCGCAGGCACAGCTGCGGCTGGCGCGGGTGAACCTGGAGGAGGCGTTCGTGCGGGCGCCGATGGACGGGGTGGTCGTCAAGCGCTACGTGGACCCGGGGGCGATGGTCGGCGCCAGCGCGCCGGTGGTGCGGCTGGCGCAGCTGGACCCGCTGCGGCTGATGCTGGCGGTGCCGTCGCGCATGCTGCCGCTGCTGAAGGCCGGCGAAACGCCCGTGGAGGTGCGTCTGGAAGGCGCCGGGGAGCGCCCCTTCGCCTGCACCGTCTCGCGCATCTTCCCCTCGGTGGACCCCGCCACGCGCACGGCGACGGTCGAAGTCCTGCTCGGCAACCCCGCCGACGCCGAAGGCCGCCGCGCCGCCTATCCCGGCATGTACGCGACGGCCAGCGTGAGCCTGCAATCGAAGTCCGGCGCCCTGACGGTCCCGTCGGAGGCGGTGGTGCGGGTGCTGGAGCGGCAGGTGCTGTTCGTGGTCGGTGCCGACGGGCGGGCGTCGGCGCGCGACGTCGCCACCGGCATCCGCAGCGGCGGACGCGTGGAAATCGTGTCGGGCCTCGCCGAGGGCGAGGAGTACGTCGTCATGGGCCAGAACAAGCTCACCGACGGCGCCCGCATCGAGCGCGTCAAGGACGCCGAACCCGCCCCCTGAGCGGTTTCCCCCTGTCGGAGCGCGGGCGGCCCGCCCGCTCTGTTTTGTTTTCTCCTTTGTCTCTTTTGTTTCCCAGCGTTTCCCGGAAACGCGAATCGGGCGGTGTTGTCCGCCCGATGCCCTTGCGAAAGGTGTCCCGAGTTGTCCCGGTTGTCTCCCCCATCCGCTCTCCAAGCCTTCCCGTCCGCGAAGCGGTTTGCTTGGTTTTCAATGTGGACATCCCTCCCGCCTCCCAGCCATCCGAGGACGCGCAGCGGCATTCGAGGCATTCTTGTAGATGCCCTTCTCCCGTTACCCTCCCGCTCCGCGTTCCTTCTCTCCCCCTTTGTGCTCTTTGTGGCCTTTGTGGCCAAAAACAAAAGGGGCAGGGCTCATTGTTCACCCGAAATTTTTTCCCAATCAGTGGAAAACGCGCGAAAATTTTTTCCAATCATTGGAACAGGGAAAAGGGGCCAGACCCGGACCAGGCCACAAATCACCGCAAATCCTGCATCAGCGGTGTTTTGAATAAAACACAAACTCCCTGTCGCGCTTTGTTTCCTTGTAGCCAAGCTTGGAATAAAAACGGTTGGTCCGGACATTCCAAACAGGCGTATCAAGCGCAAACTCATTTGCTTCCGGGAACAGATTTTCAACTTCCCGCATCATCAAGATGCCATACCCTTTTCGGAAATGCTCCGGGGCAATGAAGATCCTGCCGACATTCAAAACTCCATTTTCCAAAAACAGGATCGCGCCGCCAACGATCCGTCCTTGGTCCGTCAATTTGTACAGATGTCCCTGGCGCGCCATTTCCGTGTGGAATGGCAATGACATATATCCGGGAGGTCCTCCCGGTGATGGAGCCCCGACCAAAATATCGCTGTCAAATGCACGCTTCGATATTCCATTCAATGCAAGCGCATCGGAAGAATCCGCCTTTGACAACTGCAAACTCATGGACCACACCTTGCCACATCCCCCCCCGTGTTGTCAAAATCCCTTGCCGGCGGCCATTGGTCCGGGGTTCCATGGTGGCCTGGCCCCTGAATTTCGCGAAAAGAGCAATGTTTTCTGCAATCTCACATCCAGAGCCGCATCTGGAAGCCTCCCCGCCGAAATCCCCGCGCTGCCCGTTCAGAAGCTTCCACTCCACTTCCGGAGGTGCGGCATCCTGCCGCGCCTAAGCGGATGGAGAGAGGATGGGGGGCGGAAGCATGTCTCACGCAAAGTCCGCCAAGTCCGCCAAGGGGGCAGCTGGAGTGCGGGAGGGAAGAGCTCACGCGGAGACGCGGTGGCTCGGAGGGCTTGGAGGGCTTGGAGGGGGAGGATTTTGCACAAAAGGACAAAAAGGAAACAAAAGGGGCGGCAGGAGTGCGGGAGGATGGCCAACATTGAAAACCATGAAAACCGCTTCGCGGACATGGAAAGAGGGAGGGAGGCGGATGTGGAGCGGGAGGCGGGGGCGCGCGAAGCCGAGCCGAGCACTTACGGATGTTTTGTCTTAACTTCTCGGCCCCAGAAAGCGGTCGCCGTTCAGGTGGATCATGTGGTCGGGCTCGTCCGCAAGCCAGACTTCGGTTTCCCAGGCCAAGGCCGCGGAAAACTTCTTGTAGGTCTTCATGTCGGGGAAGGCGGTGACGAAAATCTTCCCGGCCTTGACGTCGGTGGTCATCCGGCCGATTTCCCGGAGTCGTTTCGGGTCCATCGGTCCGACGGACGTGACGGCCTCGATGAAATAGAGCCAGTCCCTGTCCCGTCGGTAGAGCACGATGTCCGGCATTTTGTCGTGGACGGAGATTCCGAAGCCGAGTTCGTGCAACCGCTTCTCGTCGTTGACCAAATCCTTCGTTTCCGCGTCGCCAAGCCACAGGCATTCGGCTCCCGGTGCGAAACGCGGCGCGAACTCTTCGATGATGGCCCGCTGCAACCGGTTGTGGGCTCCAGGCGAAAGAACCAGCTCGATGCCGTTTATGTGGAGAGGGGTCTTGCGGAGGTTCCGTTTTGCGGAGTATTTCTCCACCAACGTCCCGTGGTGGGCAAGAAACCGCCGGAGCCTCGCATCCCATGACGGCGTCCCTTGCGCCTGCAGCAAATCCAGCATTTCGCCGGTCAGCCGATAGCGGTAGTTGGGGCTGTTGGTGGCCAAACCGTTGTCCTCCGCGAAAGCGGCTTCGCGGAAGTGGTGCATCGCCTGTTTTCTGAAAGTCTCACGGCTGTTTTCCGCATAAACGACACGGTAATGATCCTTGGCAAAACGGATGATGTCGTGGATGCGCATCCATTCGTTGCTTGCCGCGGCCCACCCCGTCCTGGCTTTCATTCCCGCCAACGCCAGCAGGGCATAGCAGCAAATGTCGGATTGTTGCGCCGCCGGGACGCCAAGCTGTTGCAACACGCCGCGGGCTTGGTCGATTTTCTTCACAAGTGGCCTCCCAGAATCCGGTCGCAAACCCCTTCCGACATGTCCCGGCCCCTGAGCAATTCGGCCCCCATGTCAGCGATGGCGTCGATGGACGGCACGGGCATGGCGTTGATTTCCGTGGAATTGACCTGCGTGGAGCCGTTCAGGATCCGGTAGTAGGAATCGTACAGACTCGAATTGAACAACACGTAAAGCCCGAAAACGATCTGGTCGGAGAGGTCGGAGGTCCCGCCGATGAAATTCACCTTGTTCTGGGTGCTGATCAGCGGGTAGTCCGGGTGCTGTCGGGCGAGATAGACCCCGCATTGCAGCCGCCTGCGCTCTTCCTTGGAGGTGAAGCGCTTGATGAAAAGGTAGTTGGTGTTGCGCTGGAGGAGGGATGGTTGCCGCGCCATGATGTATTCATGGGGTTTCCCCACCGGGAACACGACATGCCCGGCGCGGATGTGGCGTGCCTGGAACAAGGGAACGGCCCCTTCTTCCGCCGCGTCGCGGAGGTCTTCGCCGTTGCGGAAGTCCACGGTGAGCCCGGTTTTCATGCGGAGCCCGAGGCTCGGCAACGTTTCCTTGAAGCCCGCGAGCTTCCTCAACGTATCCGCTTCTTCCTCGTTCGTCGGCAGGAAAACATAGGAATCCGCCCCGGAAACGACGGAGGGATACGGCAACTCCAGCGTCCGCATCGCCGAGAAATCCTCCCCGGCTTCCGTGCTGGAAACGACGATGCGCTCCGGCTTCCGCGGCGACTTCCGCACCTTGGCGATCATGGTTTCCTGGAGCACGTCTTCCTGGCTGAACACCTTGTCGCGGCTCTTGAACAGATGGATGCGTTCCAGGGCTCCCTCGCCGAGAAAACGCTCCCGGAAGCTCTTGAAATAGGCCCCCGAAGTCCAGGAACGGGGAATGATGAACACCATTTCGCCCCCGTCCTTCAAGTCGAACAGCGCCATCGCGGCGAACAGGAAATACAGGTTCGGTGCGCCGTGGCAGACATCCGGCATCGCGGTGGCCTCCGGCGCATCCTTCGGGAGTTTCTTGTAGGGGGGATTGCCGATGGCGAGGTCGAATTTCTCAGGGTTCGGCTCCGCGTAAAGCGAATGGTTGTAGGCATCCGTCTGGGACGTGACAAAATTGTCCGTCCGCAACTCCCAATCGAGCGGAATCCGGGTCCGGGCCGCCATCAGCCGGAGATTGCTTTCAAGGACTTCCCGCACGTTGGGATCGGTCTCGTAACACACGAGCCGGACATGCCGGACTCCGGGCATTGCCTGAAGCCGCTCCACCACCGCTGCCGAAAGGATGCCCGTCCCCGCCCCCGGATCCAGCACGGACACATCGCCCCGGAGCTTTTCCGCCGAAAACAACCCCGCCATGAAACGGGCCGTATCTTTCCCCGTGAAAAACTGCCCCTGCGTTTTCCTGCAAGTTTTCGGCATCCGGGAAAGGTAATCGTTCGTGGCCTGCGCAACGGCATCGACCATCGTCCCTTCCGATGGGAGTTGAGGCGTCCTTCCGGCGCGGAATGGCAAGGCCTCGCGGCCTGCCCGCCGTATCCGTTTCCTCACTCTGGTTTCGCACACATCCATCGATTGTCCTTTTCCGAGATTTCCAGCCCACTATAGCATTCCAACGGTTTTCTTGCAAGAGCGAACTGGACGAAAGTTCAACATGTGTGTCCGGAGAGTTATCGGGTTGTGCGGGCAGGAGGTGCAGGGCTTTCCCCGTGGACAAGGAGGGGGGGCGTGCAGCAATGGTTGGGGAATGAAACACCAAACGATCCCCGCACAGCATGAAAAAGAAAGAAACGCACCTTTTCCCTTCAGACGCCGAAGTCCAGGCCCTGTACGAGGAAATCATGGAACGGGAGCGGAACGACAAACGTCCCTTCCTTGCCATCGCCTTCGATTTCCAGACGAAATACCACTGGGAGTCGTCGAACTCTGACCTTCTATCCCGCTCCCCCGTCCATTACTCTCTCGCCGCCCGGTTGGGGCGGCGCACCTTGAAAAGAGTTGTCCCGAGTTGTCCAAGTTGTCTCCCCCCATCCGCTCTCCAAGCGCGTTCCTGTCCGCGAAGCGGTTTTCTTTGTTTTTAATGTAGACATCCCTCCCGCCTCCCAGCCCTCAAGTCCGTGTAGCGGCATTCGGGACATTCTTGTGGATTCCCTCCTCCCGCTTTCCTCCCGTTTGTCCACTCGCAATTTGTCCGCCCGCAGGGCGCACCGCCCACTTGTCAATCAACAGGGCGGCGGGGTGTCGTCGGGCTGTTCGTAGTAATAGGAGTAGTCGATGCCCTTCATGAAGGTTTCGCGGTTGCCGATTTCGGCCGTAAGGGCGGGAGCCAGGAGGGCTTTCAGCGGGGCGGGGTCCGCGACGCTCCGGCGCATGGCGTCGAGATAGGCGGTCTTGTCCACGCGGCTCCAGTCGATGCAGCGGCGGAGGGAACGGTTCAGCATGAGGTCCAGCCAGATCCGCGTCGCGCGGCCGTTGCCTTCCATGAAGGGATGGGCGACGTTCATTTCGACGTACTTGTCGATGATTTCGTCGAAGGTCCTTTCCGGCATGGCCCCGATTTTCTCCAGCGCGGCGGGGAGGAAGCGCGCCTGCGCAAAGGCGAAGCCGCCCTTGGAAATGTTCTTTTCCCGGATCCGTCCGGCAAAATCGTAGAGTCCGCCGAAAAGGTAGGAATGGATCTGCTGCAGGCCCTTGGGCGTGCCGACCTCAATGCTTTCCAGCAAGCCGCTCCCGAAAAGCCGGTACGCCTTTTGCTTGCTTCTGCCGTCGATCGAGTTGTCGCCGTGGAGGAACCAATCGAGGAAGGGCGCCGCCTTGTTGTTCGGGAACGCCCGGACGAGTTCCACGACGCCCCCCGCGTCGAGGACATCGCTCGCCCGCCGTTTGCCGTCGGGCGCCCGCAATTTCAACTGGGTAGTGGCACCAACCAGTTGATTCCCTTCCCGCTTCAACTTCGCCTTCAGCCATTTCCAGTAGTTGCGGTTCTTTTGGTAGTCGTCCTGTCCGTTCAGCGCACCCACGACATCCAGCACCGAAAAGAACCACCCGTTCCGCGCGTCGTCCCATACGGCCCGCACCTCCCTGTCATTGAAAAACCGGATGGAAACCTTGGTCCGGCCCTGCGCCGTTCTGGACTCTATGCGTTCTGCTTTCACCGCCCCTTTTTACCCCCGCCCCCCGCCCTTGTTCAAGCCTCTTGCCCCCCCCCGTCGGAATGTGGGTGCAGGCCGTTTCCCCGCATCCTTCCCGCTTCCCTCCCCCAATCTTGTTCCCCTTTGTCCTGTTTGTCTTTTTCTCCCCTCCCGCACTCCATTCGTACCTTCCAGCCGGGCGGAGTTGTCCAGCCCGGCGACCTTGCAAGAGTTGTCCCGAGTTGTCCAAGTTGTCTCAAAAGTCCACTCCCCAAGCGCGTTCCTGTCCGCGAAGCGTTTTTCTTTGTTTTCAATGTAGACATCCCTCCCGTCTCCCGGCCATCCAAGTCCTCGCAGCGGCATTCGAGACATTCTTGTAGATTCCCACCTCCCGTTCCCCTCCCGCTCCCTTGGCGGCCTTTGCGTGAGACATTCTTCCTCCCTCCTCCCGCTCTCCATCCGCCATGGCGCGGCAGGATGCCGCACCTCCGGAAGTGGCGCGCAGGGAAAAGGGGCCAGAACGCAAATCAGGCCCCTTGGTTCCCTTTCCGGTTTTCCCGAGTGTACAGCCAGGCGACGGTCGCACCGCTGATGTTGTGCCACACGCTGAAGATGGCCCCGGGGATGGTCGCCATGGGATAGGCGGCAAAGTGGAGTGTCGCCAAGGCCGAGGCCAGGCCGGAGTTCTGCATGCCGACCTCGATGGAGACGGCCCGTGTTTTCGGCTCGGCAAGCCGGGCCATCCGTCCCGCCAAGCATCCCAGCCCCAATCCGAAGAGGTTGTGGAGCATCACCACGAGGATGATCACCGGCCCGCCGGCCAGCAGTTTGGAGGCATTGGCGGAAATGACGATGGCCACGGTGAAGGCGATGGCCACGGAGGAAAAGGCGGGCAGATAGTCCGTCGCCTTGCGGGTGAACGCCGGCCAGAGGCCGTTGACGATGGTTCCCGCCGCGACGGGCAAGATGACCACCACCAGAATGCTCAGCAGCATGCCCGCCACATCCACGTCGACGCTCTTTCCCGCCAACGCCCACGTGAGCGAGGGCGTCAGCAGCGGGGCCAGCAAGGTGGACATGCCGGTCATGCCCACCGACAGGGCGACGTCGCCTTTCGCCAGATAGGTGATCACGTTCGATGCCGTGCCGCCGGGACAACAGCCGACCAGCACCACGCCCAGCGCCAGCGCTTCGTCGAGCCGGAAGGCTTTCGCCAGGCCCCATGCCAGCAACGGCATGACGGTGAACTGCGCCAGGCAGCCGATGGCGATATCCTTCGGGCGGCTGAAGACGACCTTGAAATCGCCCGCCGTCAGCGTCAGGCCCATGCCGAACATGATCGCCCCCAGCAGGTAGTTGATGGTTTTCGTGGGCACCGCTTGCAGCATGCCCGGAAAAGCCAATGCCAGCAAGGCCCCCGCCAGTACCAGCACCGCCATGTATTCCGATATGCAACGGCAGAGTTTCTTCATGGAAAACCTTTCGCCCTCCATTCTACGGCTTCGATGCATCGATGCAAGGGGGAAGAAAATGCGCAATGCACAATGCATAATGCACAATGCACAATGCCCAAGGGCGCGAGGATGGGAACGAGTGGCAAACGGGCGTGGGGTCGGCACAATCCGGCAGCCCGCCGGGGAAAGGCCGGTTTTCCAATGATTGGAAAATATTTTTCCAATGGTTAAAAAATTGGGGTGATTTTTAAAATGATTGGAAAAAAATTTCGGCGCAAGGGGAGCGCAAGGGGAAACACAAAGAACACAAAGGGGATGACGCAAAGAACACAAAGACAGGAGGCGGAAGGACTTTGTGTTCTTTGTGTTCGCTTTGTGTTCTTTGTGTTGAAAAACGCTGCGCCCGAGAGGGCGGCACGGCGCGCCTTCGGCGCGGTTGAAATGTTGAAAGGTTGAAGGGTTGAAGGATGGCCCTTCAACAGCTTCCCCCAACCTTTCAGCCTTTCAACTCCTCAACCTTTCAACCCTTCTGCCCGCGGTGCGGGCGGAAAGTGGGAGGGCGTCAGGGGCCATTCCGGCGGTCGAGCCAATAGCCGGGTTTGCGCTTCGTATGCATGATGGCGAGGATGTAGAGGCGGTCGGATTCCCGGGCGTAGAGAACCGCATAGGGAAAGCGCCGGACAAGGCAACGGCGGACGCCATCGCCAAGTCCCATCCAAAGGTCGGGGAAATTTCCGGCCAGAGCGATGGCCGCCTCGATTTCTTCCAGAAAGGCCATCCCCAGTTCCGGCTCGATGGAGTTGTAGTAGGCAATGGCCGCAAGGAGTTCTTCCCGGGCCGCCGGATGGAATGAATGTTTCACCCTTCGGCCACGGCGCGGGCTTCGGCGAGGACTTCATCTGCCGGGAGGGAGCGGACGGCACCGGAGAGGATTTCCCCGCGACGGCGGGATGCGGTTTCGAGCCATGCCGCCTGGATGGCGGGGTCGACGGGATTCAACGTCTGCAAAACGGCATCGGCAAGGGCGGCCCGCTGTTCGACGGGATAGTCCTGCACTTCGTCCATCATCGTTGCGAGGGGCATGGTTCAAGCCTTTCTGGATGCGTCATTGTCGGGAACTATACGGGGGCGGAAGGGGGGTGTCAATGCCGAGACCCGGGCGGAAGTTTGGCCATCACCTTGCGAACAGGGCCAAAAGGGCGAACACAACGCAGGCGATGGCCACGGCCAGACAGCCGATGGAAAATGCACGGTCGGCCTTGGCCAGATGGGCCTTCGCGGCATCGATGTCGCCACGTTCCAAGGCTTGCCGCGCAGATTGCCGCTCCAGCATGGAAAAGGGATTTCCGCGCGTCCAGAAATGGTCGGTGGCGGCCAAGGTTTCGATTTGGGCCTTCACTTTTTCCCGCGCCAGTTCGCGTTCCAGGCGTTGGCAACGTTCTTCGGGCGTTTCTTGCGCGGTCCATCGGGGTGTCACGACATCCGCACCGCAATAGGGACAGGGAAAGCGTTCTTCCCCGTTGTCGTACAGCTCTTTTCCGCAATTCGGACACTTCAGTGGGCTGGGACCTTGTTTCATGGGATGCCTTTTGGTCAGCGGGTATTTCGGTTGCAAGTCCCTGCCTAGCAGAAGGCGCGGCGGGAGGCAACGGGAAACGCGCGGCGCGCCTGCGGCGCGGTTGAAAAGTTGAAAGGTTGAAAAGTTGAAGAATGGCCCTTCAACATGGGCCCGTTCATTCCCCGAACAGGGGGGCGGGGAGGGGAATGGTGGAATCGAAGCGACGGACCTTCACTTCAAGCAGACGGGATTTCACACGGATGCCGTCGGTCTCGCAACGGGTGACATGGACAACCGACAAAAAGGCGAGCAACTCCCCCTTGCCGCCTGCATACTGCGCATCATATCCTCCATAGGGATCCGGCTCCAGCAACCGCAGCTCCATGCCTAAATCCTCCCGGAACGAGCGGACCACGTTCTCCGCCCAACCACACCAATCGAACGACATCGGTTCTTCGCGCTGGAATTTCAGGCCGTGAACGATGTTTGCCCCCTCCTCGCCCCATGCCAAAACTTTGTCGAAGCCCTGCCAAGGCGGATCCAACTGGAAGAAGCTATACCCGACGCCGAGTTCCTCACACCGGTCCATGTACATGACGCCGGTCATGTCCCGGCGCTCCCACTCCACCGGGGCATTGAAATCGAATCCCATGAACATCGGACGATTTTCCATCGGCTCCGGCACCAACGTCAGGGATGGAGACGGCACAGAAGTTGCACATCCGCCTACCAGTAGCGCCACCACCGCGAACAGCACGGCCGGCAACACCCATTGCATCCGTCTGTTCATCGTCTGTCTCCTCAATCTTTCCGTGCCAGTTTGAGGGGGTGCCCCCGTTTCTCTCTGCTCTCTCCACGTCTCTGCGTGGGATGGTTTTGGCTCGCGGTGTTCATGGGAATCCTTTGGTTTGTGGATGTTCCTGTTGCAAGTTCCCGTCTAGCAGAAGGCGCGGCAGGATGCAACGGGGAACGCGCGGCGCGCCTTCGGCGCGGTTGAAAAGGTGAAAGGTTGAAAAGTTGAAGGATGGCCCATTCCTTCAACCTTTCAACCCTTCAACCCTTCAACCCTTCACCCCTTCAACCGGTGCCCCCACAGCGGGCGGGGAGCGGGAGCCGTGGCCGCTACAGGCCGAAGATGTCCGCGTGGGTTCCGGTCCGCGAGAGGGTCAGGATCAGTTCGTTCCGGGCCTTGCGATAGACCAGCAACCAGTCCGGGCGTACATGGCATTCCCGGAAACCGGCGAAAGGGCCCGTCAACGCATGGTCCCGGCGCGAGGGTTCCAGAGGAACATCCTCGGCCAAGCGCAGGATGACCTCCCGCAAGGCCTTTTCCGGCCATCCGCGCTTCAAGGCCCGCCGCGCGTCCCGCTTGAACTGCGTTGTCGTTATGACCTGCCGTTTCATGCCTGCGGCTCTTCGCGCAGGTCGGCCATCAACTCGTCAACGTCGTCGTAGCGTTTGGCGGCGGGGTCGCTTTCCAGCGCCCGTGCTTCCGCCAAGGCGGCCAGCGTTTCCGCGGGAATCTCCGGCTTTCCCGTCACCGCGAAGGGAATCCCGCCCATCCTTACCGCCTTTTTCAGGAAAATGGTGATGGCCGAGGACAAATCCAGCCCCACCCGTTCAAATGTCTGGCTGGCCTCCCGTTTCAAATCGGGCGCAATGCGCATGGTCAAAGTCGTCTTCATCGTTCCTCCGTTGTTCGCCAAATAAAAGACAACGTATGTTTGATGTCAATCAATTTGTTGCACCCTTTTCGAGGCGCGGCCCGGAGCCGCCTGAAAAGCCGCCTGGCCGCCGGGGACGGAATCAAGACGCCCGGGTTTTGGCCAATCCGGCAGCCCGCCGGGGAACGGTCGGTTTTCCAATGATTGGAAAATATTTTTCCAATGGTTGGAAAAATTTTGACGTTTTTTCCAATGATTGGAAAAATTTACCGCACATTTTCCAATGATTGGAAAAAATTTTCGGCGCAAGGGGAGCGCAAGGGAAGTGCCAGGGGAAACACAAAGAACACAAAGGGGATGACGCAAAGAACGCAAAGACGGGAGGCGGAAGGACATTGTGTTCTTTGTGTTCGCTTTGTGTTCTTTGTGTTGAAAAACGGTGCGCCCGCGCCTGCGGCGCGGTTGAAAAGTTGAAAGGTTGAAAAGTTGAAGGATGGCCCGTCAACAGCACCCCGCCACCTTTCACCCTTTCAACTCTTCACCCTTTCACCCCTTCAGGGAGGTGGGCCCGCTGTGCGGGCGGGGAGTGGATGGGACGCGGATGGGAGGGGCTTCGGCTTTTCCGCATCAGATTTTGGAATGCCCATTTTCCTCAGGAAACAACGATGGCATTGGGGAGTTTTTTGAAGGATTTCTCGCAGGAAAGGGTCGCGGCACCGGCGGCGCGGTATCCGGCGGCGAGAACGCGGTCGATGAAGCCGGGATTCGCCCGGTCGAGGTTCGGGATTTGCAATGTCGCGGCCACGGTCCGGGAAAACCGGAATCCGGGGGTGGCCGCAAGTTCCCGCAGATGTCCCAAGGCCTCGCCCTTGGTCATGCCGTAGAACTGCTGGAGCGCGTAGTAGGCCTCGAACGCGGCGATGTCGCCGACCAGGCAGGTGCCGCCGCCGTCGATGATTCCGGCCAGACGGCGGGCAACCTTCTCCGCCAGTTCCGGAGGCTCGCCCGAAATGATCCGCACGAGCGCCGAGGTGTCGAGTCCGACCTTCTGCGCGGTTTCGGCCGTCATTCCTGCGCTCCGTCCAGTCGGTCGAAGGCGATTCCCCGGGCAACCGCCTGCCGCAACAACTCCAAACCGCCCGCCGCATCGGCGTTCCGGCGGACATGCGCCCTTCCGCGTGCGAACCACGCGGGGAGGGGGTTGGCGCGCTCTTTGCCTTGGGTTTCGGCAGAGGGGGCGGAGCGTTCGGTACGCGGCCGGGACAGCCAGTCGCCATAGAGCATGATCGTCACCCGCCGGACGCTCGTTCCGTCCAAGGCGCTTTTCGCCTTTACCGCATGGTAGAGGTCGTCGGGAATGTCCAAGGTCGTCTTCATGCAGTGCAATATATATTGCTATCCGGAAAAAACAACTGGAATTGTCTGACAGGAGACGGCGGTGTGTTCGCTTTGCGTTCTTTGTGTTGGGAAAGTTTGGGTCTGGCCCGAATGCCGGTCAGTTAAGCCTCCTTGCGGTAACGGTTGCGATGGAATGTTTCTTGGTATTCATGGCGGGATTTGTTCAAGGTTGC
>JAFYAC010000077.1 GCA_017540905.1 Kiritimatiellia bacterium
GCCGGTTTTCCAGACCTCCTGCCCCCTTCCACACCGGCTCGCCGGGGACGGCTCGCCCCACCAGGGGCCTTGCCATCCAATCAAGGGGCACCAAAAGTCGAGGCGGAAGGGAGGAGGGGGCACAAACTGGAGATGCGCCCGTGTTTTCCGCTCGACTGGTACGAGGAAATCGGCACAAACGGTGGTCAGGGGATGTTTCCGGGGTTGGCGGGCGAGGGTCGCTACATCCGCCACGACGGCGTGAGCGACTTCATCCAGCGGGAGTTCGAGAAGGTGCTGGGGACAGGCATCCCGAAGGAAGACATTTTCCATTGGGTGTACGGGGCGCTGCACAGTCCGCGGTACCGGGCGGCATTCGAGGCGGACCTGAAGAAGCAGCTACCGCGCTTGCCGCTGCCGGAGGACCGTCCGGCGTACGAGAGGGTGCTGCGGATCGGGCGGGAACTGGCGCGGTTGCACCTGCATTACGAGGAAGTGGAGCCGTGGCCTCTGGCGGAGGTCGTCACGCCGGGGACCCGGACGTCGTGGCGGGTGGAGAAGTTGTGCTTCGGGAAGAAGGGCAAGGAAGAGGACCGGTCGGTCATCGTGGTGAACCCGACGCTGCGGCTGGAAGGGATTCCGGAGGAGGGGTACGGGTACGTGGTGAACGGGCGGAGCGCCATCGTGTGGATCATGGACCGCTATCAGGTGCGGCGCGATGCGGAGAGCGGCATCGTCAACGACCCGAACCAGTGGGGGGAGGAACACGGGAATCCGCGGTACATCGTGGAACTGATCGGGCGTGTGGTTCGTGTGTCCATGGAAAGTGTCCGTCTCATCGCGCAGATTGACGGGGAGGCAGCGTCTGCGTGCGCCGGCGGTCCGGATTCCGCCCCGTCCGTCCGCGTGCTGTCCGGGGAGGAGGTGGCGGAGGCGTTGCGGTTTGTGCGGTTCCTGCCGCTCTATTCGCTCAAGGCTGCGTGCGGGAGGTTCGGCGACGGAGAGGCCGTGGAGCCGGAGGGGTGGGTGGAGGTGGAAGGGGCACGGCCCGACCGGCGGATGTTCGCGGTGCGGGCGGCAGGACGGTCGATGGAGCCGCTCATCCGCGACGGGGATTTCTGCGTGATGCGCGCCGGGGTGGAAGGGAGCCGCGAGGGGCGGATCGTCCTGGCACAGCACCGCGGCGTGGCCGATCCGGAGAGTGGCGGGGCCTACTCCATCAAGCGCTACCGGAGCGAGAAGCGGGCGACGTCGGACGGTTCGTGGCGACACGAGCGGATCGTCCTGGAACCCCTCAACCGCGACTTCGACGCCATCGAGATTGGCGAGGAGGACGCGGATGGGGTCCGCATCGTCGCGGAACGGGTGGAGGGGGTACGGGTGGTGGGTGGGGGGTGAGGAGCGGGGCGGGGGTGGCAGGCAGGGTCTGGCCCCTTTTCTGCGGATTGCGAGTGTGGAGCGGAAGGAAAGGGCGGCGGGGGGAGTACTGCGGGTGGCTGTCGATGCAGGCTTTCGCATGGTCCATCCCCAGAGATTGATTCTTTTGTTGGCGGTGGAAAGTCGTGATTGGCGCGACGGCCGACCGCAGTACTCCCCCCGTCGCGGCCCCTGCCGCTTGTCTTTTGCCATGCATCCGCCTTCCATTCATGGCCGCGCCACCCCCCTCTCGGAGGGGGGCGGGTCCTGTCGCCCTTCTTGATCCTTGCATTCGTGGAATTCCAGAGTGGGTTCCACCAAAATCCCCGAAGAACCAAAACATTGGTTTTTTCGCTTGGTTTCCTCTTCCCAAGCGACTCGCGGGCGGGTCGCCCGCGCTCCCAGTGGGCGACCCCCGGTTGGGGCGGTGCACGTTGAAAAGAGTTGTTGCAAGTTGTCCAAGTTGTCTCAAGAAATCGCCCTTCCATCCGGCGGGGGGCTTTGCGGTTTTTCAAAGATGGCAGGGGGGATTGTGCTTGTATTGAACACATGTTGTCCGTATGGTTTCCTCTTGAAAGGGAAACAATTGGAAATTATTTCCTTCCGCTCAGGAAAGGTTCTCGGATGAACAAGGACGTTTTCAAAGGGCTGATTGCCCTCAAACAGTCGGAAATGCCGTTTTCGGCCTTGCCGCGCGACATCGCGCTGCCCATCGACGGGAAGGAAATCATCACCGTCCCGGGCGTCCGCCGTTGTGGCAAGTCGACGATGATGGAGTTGGCGGTCAACGCCCTGCTGGCCTCCGGCGTCCCGAAGGAGCGGATTCTCTGGATCGGTTTCGACGACGAGCGTCTTGCCCGGCTGCCGTCCGGCGATCTCGACGGCATCCTGTCGGCCTACATGGAGATGCATCCGGAGATTCCGCTGAAGGACGTCTACCTGTTCTTCGACGAGCTTCCCCTCGTGGACGGATGGGAGCTTTTCGTCCTGCGCGTGCTCAAGAATTACTGCAAACACGTGTTCGTGTGCGGCAGCAATGCGCACGTCCTTTCGAAAGAGATGAAATCCGCATTGCGGGGGTGGCCGCACGAAGTGGAGGCATGGCCCCTGTCGTTCCGCGAGTTCTGCCGTTTCAGGGGCGTCGACCCCGATGGCTTTCTCGAGGCGGACCGCGCCCGCGTCCGCGTCGCGTTCGACGAATTCAACCGCTACGGCGGCTTTCCGGCCCCGGCGCTCGAAAAAGAGATTTCCGCGAAATTCCGCATCCTCCAAGGCTACTTCGACACGATGCTCCTGCGCGATTTCGTCGAGCACTGGTCGATTCCCGATCCGGCCCTGCTGCGCCATTTCCTCAAACGGGTCATGGGGGGCATCTCCAATCCCCTCTCCGTCAACGCAATCTTCAACGAAGTCAAGTCGATGGGCTTCAAGACGGCCAAGGCCACGCTTTACGACTGGCTGGAAAAGGCGTGCGGCATCTACCTTTTCCTCGAAGCGCCGAAGTTCTCCAGATCCGTGGCCAAGGAACGGCAGGCCCTTTCGAAATACTATGTCGTGGACAACGGCCTTCGGACGGCCACCTTGCCGGCGCAGGCGGACGACGACGGCAAGCAACTCGAAAACACCGTGTTCCTGCACCTTTTCCGCAACAAGGGCCCACTCGGGAAGATATGCCACTACCGCGAACGGCACGATTGCGACTTCGTCGTGTGCCGGGAAACGGAGGTCGAGCGGTTGGTCCAGGTGTCGTGGTCCCTCGAGGCGCCGGACACGCGCAAGCGCGAAATCGCCGGCCTGCTCGAAGCGTCGCGCTCCCTGTCGTGTGCCGACCTGGCGATCGTGACGCACGACGAGGAAGGGGAACTCGTCGAGTCCGGCCGGAGAATCCGCATCGTCCCCGCCTGGAAATATTGCCAGGAATGACGGCAGGGGGGTGAACAATCATCGGGTAGCTTCCCGAATGCCGACCAGACAAGGATTTTCCCGTGAGGGAGGGGCCTGCGGCGCCAAACACGGAGGGAACGGAGGCACGGAGACACGGCGGAGATTTTTGATGGGGTGTTTGTTGGAGGAGCCTTCGCACCCGGAAAACGCCGGACAAACGCTGGAGCGGGGCGTTTTTGGACGCGCGAAGTTCCTCCCTGCAAACTCTCCGTGTCTCCTTTCTCCGCGCGCTCCGTGTTTTGCGCCGCAAGCAGAAGGGAAAGGAGAGCGGGGGGACGGGGCGGGAGCAGCGAAACCGGGACGGCCAAGGGCTTGCGGCAATCCATTTTTCGGAGCCCCCCTTTTCAATGTCCGCGAAGCGGTTTTCACCCTTTTTCAATGTTGATTCCAAGCCCCCTTCAAGCCATTCGAGTCCGCGAAGCGGCATCCGAGATATTCTTGTAGCTAGAGCGGTTCAAGAAATAGTGTGTCCGCGTTTTGGGAGGTGCGGCTTTCAGCCGCGCCACATGTCCAAGTCCATGGCGCGGCTGAAAGCCGCACCCAGAAAGCGGATACGCGATTTTCCAGGCCGCCCTAGGGGAGGGCGGGGGAGGGGAGGGGGCGGACGAGGGGCTCGACTTCGCACAGGGTCCAGGCCATGCGGTCGTTGGGGCGTGCGATCGAGACGCGGACCTTTTCCGTGCCTTCCTGGAGCGGGAACTCGACGCGGTCCGTGGAGTAGTCCGAGTAGACCGGATGGCCGTTCTGCCAGATGAACGGTTCGGAGACGACCCGCCCGATTTCCACGGGGGCCCACTCGCCGCCGCGGAAGACGTCCACGCCCAGGCCGCGCGGGCGGTCGTGGGCGAACTGCCCGTAGCGCAGGCGCATGCCGGCCAGCGGGACCGGGGAGTCGAAGGCGCACTCGACGGCGATGCCGTTCGTCTGGAGCACGTCGGTGCGCCAGAACGTCGCGATCTGGCCGTCCGCCATGGCCGGTGCCTTTTCGGGGGCGTTGTTGGCGTCCAGGCGGAAGCGATCGGGCGGCAGGGCCTGGTAGACGGCGGTGGCGGGGATGCGGAAATTCCGGTAGACGCGGAATCTTCCGGCCGGCGTGGCGTCGGCCTCCACCTCCATGGTCCGCATGTGCGACTCGAAGAGGCCGGGCTTGAGGAAGCGGATGGCGTCCGTCAGGACGTAGGCGACGTTCGTCGAGGCATCGACTTCCGCCTTGTAGGGGATGGGCCAGCCCGCGAAGCGCTCGTTCCGGGGCTGGGCGCACACGATGTCGCCATCCGCCTCGAAGTCGATCCGGTAGGCGGCCCAGTGGGAGGCCACCGCATGGCGGATGCCTTCCGACCGGAGCAGGTCCAGGGCCGGAGCGAGGTCGGGGGCGGCCATGACCATCGCGAAGTCGTCGGCCTTCCACTCTTTCGCCAGGCGCAGGGCGGCCGTGGCGTTGTAGGCGCCCAGGCAGGCGACGCCGGCGGCGGCGATCCAGCGCAGGGCGCGTTTCCCCAGCCGCTGCCAGAGGCCCGCGACCAGGAAGGGGACGACATCGGCGACGGGAACCAGGTAGCGGAAATCGCACGCCGTCGCGCGCCGGTTGAGGGCGAAGAGCACAAGGCCCGCGGCCATCACCCCCAAGGCCCACTCGAAGGGCCCCAGGACCGGCCAGCGGCGGGCGCGCGCGTCCCGGGCAATCCGGAAGGCGGCCAGGAGGAGGGCGGCCGCGCAGAGGGCCAACACCGCGCCGCCGCACAGCGGCAAGGCCCATTCTGGGCCCGGCAGCCGGAATTCGCTGTCCGGCCAAAGGCTGGGCTGGATCCCCAATGTGCCGGGCAGCACGCGGGCGACCGTCGGCTGCCAGAAGCGCTCCCACGCCTGCGGGAGGGGATACATCTCCGTGACCGCCTGGTGGGCGTTCGGGATGGTCCAGCGTGTCCAGAGGTGCGGCAGGAGGCCCAGGAAACCGCCCGCGGCGAAGCCGGCGAGGCGCAGGACGAGGGGTTTCGGTTTCCGCAGCCCCGCGGTGTTCCAGAGGGCGAACGCGCCCAGCGGGACGGCCATGCCCAAGGCAGACAGCGAATTGGTCACGGCCAACCCGAGGCACAAGGCGCCGGCGAAGGCCAGCCAGGCGTCCCGGGCCGCGTTGTCCCGCCCGTCGCGCCGGCGGCCGCCGTCCGGCGGATCCAGCATGGCGAAGCAGCCCGCGGCCAAAAACACGAGGATGGCCGCCGACGTGAAGATCGAATAGACGCCGTGCGTGCACAGGAGGTAGGCCGAAGGGAAAAGCACCAGGATGGCGCCCGGCCAGACCTCCCGCCAGGGGCCCATCTTCCGCAGGATCCACAGTCCGAGGAGGGCCAGGAGCAAGCCTTCGGCGAGCACTTGAGAGCGCATCCCGAAGGCGGTGCGGGGCAGGAGGCGTTCCACCGGCGCCATCCAGTAGGCGTCCATGGGGAACATGTAGGGCTGGCCGGTCATCAGCAGGGGAAACTCCCCGCGGAGGATGTCCTCGGCCTGGAGGACGGTGATCGCCTCGTCGGTCGTCACCGGCATGTTCGCCGACCCCACCGCATACAGGTACACCCTCAGCGCCACCGCCGCGGACAGCAAGGCAATGACGGTCCAAAAACGGATTCCGCGCGTTATCGCATGCATCGTGTTTCCTTTGGTTTCCCTCCCGCTTTTTTAGGGGGGCCCACCCTCCGCGTCCAGTCCAAAATCCATGCGTGGCGCCCTGCGGGCGGACCGTTGCGGGGAAACGGATGGGAAGGCAGGGGGGATTCCGGGGTGGGGCGCGGGGTTGAAGACGGCGACAAAGTCCATGTTTCCGGTTCTTCGGGAATGATAGTGGACGGGGAGGATTGCCGGGAGATTGTGGAGAGATATTTGGAGCATTGAGAGTGCGCGAGCATTCGCCCCCCCCTCCGAGAGGGGGGGGCCGCCCGAAGGGAGATGGCTTGTGGATTGCAAGTGCGGAGCGGAAGGAAAGGGCGGGGGGGGGAGTACTGCGGGTGGCCGTCGATGCAGGCTGTCGTAGGGTCTATTTGCAGAGATTGATTCTTATGTTGCCGGTGCGGAGTCGTGATTTGCGCGGCTGCCGACCGCAGTACTCCCCCCGTCGCGGCCCCTGCCGCTTGTCTTTTGCCATGCATCCGCCTTCCATTCATGGCCGCGGCCCCCCCTCTCGGAGAGGGGAGTGTCCTGTCGCCCTTCTTGTGCCTTGCATTCGTGGGATTCCAGAGGGGGGGCACGGTAATCCCCGAAGAACCATGTGTCCCGATAATCTCCCATTGAGTGGCGCGGCTGAAAGCCGCACCTCCCCAAAACCGGTATCCCCGCCACAGCCCTCCTGGCGGGGGGGCATCCACGGCCGCTATCCTGTCCAACACCCTTTTCCGGCGTTTTCCGCCGTTTTCGGTTGCCCGCGCACGTGCCGGGGTGTAAATGGGAGGGATAGGAGTTTCCCGAAATGATACCGATCCTGAACCATGCCGCCATCGAACTCATGCGCACCGCCTGCCGCCTCTCGGCGCAGGTGCTGGCCGAAGTCGCGGCACACATCGTCCCCGGCATGACCACCGGCGAACTCGACGCCTTCGCGGCCGACCGCATCCGCGCCCTCGGCGCCGCCAGCGCCTTCTACAAGTACAACGGCTTTCCCGGCTGCTGCTGCATCTCGCTCAACGAGGAAGTGGTGCACGGCATCCCCGGCCCCCGCATCATCAACGAAGGCGACATCGTCAGCGTCGACCTCGGCGTGAAGACCGGCGGCTTCAACGGCGACAACGCCGTCACGGTGCGGGTCGGCCGCGTGGATCCCGAAGTGGACCGCCTCTGCAAGGTGACCGAGGAAGCGATGTGGGCGGGCATCGACCAGGCGCGCGCCGGGCACCATGTCGGCGACATCGGCCACGCGGTGCAGAAGGTCGCCGAGGCCGCCGGGTTCGGCGTCGTCCGCGACTACTGCGGCCACGGCGTCGGCCGCCACCTGCACGAAGACCCGCAAATCCCCAACTTCGGCCATCCCGGCCGCGGGGCCCTCCTCAAGGCGGGGATGTGCCTGGCCATCGAGCCGATGATCACGCAGGGCACCTACCGCGTCCGCGTCATGCCCAACCAGTGGACGGTCGTCACCCGCGACGGCAAGCCCGCCGCCCACTACGAAAACACCGTCCTCGTGAAACCGGCCGGCGCGCCCGAAATCCTCACCCGGGCGTAGGGCACGGACGCGCCCCGTCCGCGGGGGGGGCGGCGCGCGGCGAGTTTTCACTTGATGAAGGCGGGGCGGGCGGGCAGGATACACGGCAGTTGCGCGCGTACGGGCGGGACCTTGGATTCCGCCGGGCGCAGGCATAACCGAAAAAGGAACTGGCATGAAAACCGGAAAAGCGTTCATGGGTTTGCTGGCGGCCTGGATCCTGGCCGCCGGGGGGATGGCGGCCGGCCAAACCGCCGGCGGGGAGACGGTGAAATACATCGAAACGGCCAACGGCGTCGATTGGATCTACAGCATGGCCAGAAGCGGCGCGGTCGTGGAGTCGGCGAGCCCGGCCGAGGGGGCGGTGGCGGTGCCGGAGACGCTGGGGGGAAGTCCCGTCGTGGCCATCGGCAAGGAAGCGTTCAAGTCCTGCTCCTCGATGACGTCCGTGCGCATGCCGGAGACCGTGTCGTTTGTCGGGGAGGCCGCCTTCGAGCACTGCAGCGGGCTGGAGGTCGTGCGGTTGCCGGACGGTTTGTCGAGGATCGGGGACGAGGCGTTCCGGTATTGCAGCGCGCTGGCGTCGGTGGCCTTCCCGAGCAACCTCACGCAGATCGGCAAGGAAGCGTTCTGGGCGTGCGGCGGGCTGGAGTCCGTGGAGCTTCCCGACAGCGTGGCGCAGATCGGGAGCGGGGCGTTCGGCGGATGCAGCGGGCTGGAGGAATTCCGCGTCGGCGACGGCAACCGGAGTTTCGCGAGCGAGGATGGCGTCCTGTTTTCCAAGGACATGTCCACCCTCGTGTGCTGTCCGGGAGGCAAGCGGGGGGCGTATGCCGTACCGGCCAGCGTGACGGCGGTCGCCGGGTGGGCGTTCTACGGTTGCGGCGGACTGACGGCGGTGGCCCTGCCGGAGGGGGTGGTGGACATCGGGGACTGGACGTTCGCCCACTGCAACGGGCTGGCCTCGGTGTACCTCGGGAGCAGCCTGGCGGGCATCGGGCGGGAGGTGTTTTCCGGGTGCGGCGGTTTGCGGTCGCTGGTGATCCCCGAAAGCGTGGCGAGCATCGGGCGGCATGCGTTTGCGGAGTGCCACGGGCTGGAATCGCTGGCCATCCCCGACCGGGTGGAGAGCATCGGGGCCGACGCGCTGGCCTACTGCAGCGGGCTGAAGTCGGTGACGCTCGGGAGCGGCGTGTCGCAGATCGGCGGCGAGGTCTTCTGGCTGTGCGGCAACCTGGAGGAAATCCGGGTCGCCGCCGGGAACCGGAACTACACGGCCGCGGACGGGGTGCTGTTTTCCAAGGACATGAAGACGCTCGTGTGCTGTCCGGGCGGCCGGGGCGGCGCGTATGCCGTCCCGCCGGGCGTGGCGGCCATCGGGAACGAGGCGTTCTACAACTGCCGGAAGCTGTCGTCGGTGTCCATCCCCGACGGCGTGGCGAGCGTCGGGCGCGAAGCGTTCTTCGGGTGCCGGGAGCTGGAGTCGGTGGCGTTTCCGGACAGCTTGGCAAGCCTCGGCGCCAATGCCTTCGCCGGGTGCAAGGGGCTGAAGAAACTGCGCGTGCCCAAGGCCTTGCAGGGGTCGCCGATGCTGGCGACCGCGAAGGTGCCTTCGGGGTGCGAAATCACCACCGAATAGCGGGACTGCGGCGCGGGACGCGGAGGGCGAGGGGAGGGAACGCCCTGGGAGGTGCGGCTTCCAGCCGCGCCGCTGGAGGGGAGATTATGGGAGAACATGGAGATTTCCGGCAGTTTTTCCATCTCCATGAAACCCGCGGGCGGGACTCCTGCGCCCCCAGAGCACTCGTCACTGCGCAAGTTGTCCCGAGTTGTCCAAGTTGTCTCTTTTTCCTCCCGCGCCCCATCCGTCAGGGCGCGGCTGAAAGACTTGCATCAGACTGGCGTCAGACTTGCATCAGAGTGCATCAGAGTGCATCAGACTGTCATCAGAGTGGATGGGAGGGGCGAGGGAGGGACACGTAAGGGGGCGCGCAAAACGGCAAATTGTCGATTGCGGCGGAAGAAAAAGGAAAACCCCGCATTGCGCAGGGTTTCCGAAAGGGTGGTGGTGGGGGATGGATTCGAACCATCGAACTCATAGAGGTCAGATTTACAGTCTGATGCGGTTGGCCACTTCGCTACCCCACCACTGGGGTTTCCGGCAAGATGGAGTTTGGTGGAGCGAAAGGGATTCGAACCCTCGACCCCTACGTTGCGAACGTAATGCTCTACCAACTGAGCTACCGCCCCAAACGCCGTCTTGCTTGAAATGTCGGGAAGCACTCTACCACCCGCGATGGGCGGAGGCAACCTTTTTTTTCGGGGAAAATCAGGCGGACGGGGGGGAGGGGTACTTGCCGAGCTGGGCGTCGCGGACGATGCGCTTGGTGTCTTCGGGGAAGTCGGAGCGGAGGAGCCAGTTGATGACGCCCGGTTCTTCGCGGATGACGCTGCGGAGGCGGCGGCCCTGGAATTTGCCGAAGTTCAGCGTGACTTCGCCATCGACCCACTTGAGGCGCCCGGAGCGGTCGACGGAGGTGGGGTCGTGCTGGTTGAATTCGCGGTCGAGGGAATCCATGTCGGTGGGCAGGTCGGGGTAGGCGCGGAACTCGCCGGACAGGACCCGGATGGTGGCGAGGACGTCGCCCATGGCGTCGTGCGCGGATTCGTGCTCGATGCCGCAGTACTTGCGGAGGGCGGCCTTGAGGTCGCGGGGCTCCTTCTTGAAGAAAATGCGCTGGGCGTCGAGGACGCGGCGTCCGCGGAGGTCGAAGGGGCGGCCCGCGCGGGCGAATTCCTCGCAGAGGAGGGGGATGTCGAAGCCGAGGAGGTTGTAGCCGGCGAGGTCGGCGCCCTCGAAGTATTCTTCGAAAACCCCGACCATCTCCGCGAACGTCGCAACGTCCTTCACGTCGTCGTCGGTGATGGTGTGGATTTGCGTGGATTCGGGCGGAATCGGGATGGTCGGGTTGACGAGCCAGTACTTCGCCACGGGTTCCTTTCCGGGTTCGTAGCGGACGAGGGCGATGGAGACGATGCGGTCCATGCGCTTGTTGAGGCCGGTGGCCTCGAGGTCGAAGACCACGAGGGGGCGGTCCAGTTCGAGGGCTTCGGGGAGGGAGGGGATGTCGTATGTGTTCATGGGAGGCATCATGCCCCTTCGGCGGGCGAAAAAAAAGCCGAAACGCACGGGGGGCGGGGCGGCGCGAAATGGGGATGGCAAAACGGGGGCGGCGGGATATACTGGCGGGCATGCAGATCCACATATCCAACCGGCAGAAGGCGATGGCGGTGAACCGGACGGCGTTGGCGGCGCTGGCGGGGCGTCTGGCGGCGCGCGCGTTCGGGGAGGGCGCGTTCGCGGAGCTGTCGGTGGTGCTGGTGGACGACGCGGCGATGCCGGGGTGCAAGGAGCGGGTGTTCGGGGTGCGGCGGCAGACCGACGTGATCTCGCTGGCGTACGAGGCGGTGCCGGGAATCCAGCCCGCGACGGCGGAACTGGTGGTCAACGCGGAACGGGCGCTGCAGGAAGGGGCGCGGCATCCGGGCGGCGCGGCGCGCGAGCTGGCGCTGTACGTCGCGCACGGGCTGGACCACCTGTCGGGGCGCGACGACGACACGCCGGCGCGGCGGCGGTCCATGCGGCGCCGCGAGACGCGCTGGCTGGAGGCGGAAGGGGAAGCGGGCTGGAGCGGTCTCCGCGGATGATCGTGAAGGACCAAGGGATCGTCCTGCGGACGGTGCCGTTCGGCAACACGTCGCGGATTGCGGTGTGGCTGGCGGCGGAGGGGGGGAAGATGGCGACGTTGGTCAAGGGGAGCCAGCGGGAAAAGAGCCCGTTCCTGGGGCAGTACGATTTGTTCTACACGTGCGAAATCCTCTACTACGCGCGGGAGCCGCGGAACCTGCACATCCTGAAGGAGTGCACGCCGCTGGCGGCACGGCCGGCGCTGCGGAGCGACTGGCGGGCGTGCGCGGCGGCCTCGTACGCGGCGTCGCTGCTCGACCGGGCGTTGCCGTACGGTCCGGCCGATCCGGGGCTGTTCCGCCTGCTGGACGACACGCTGGACGGGTTGGTGGAGAGGTCGCCGGGGGCGGCCTTCGTGCCGCGCTTCGAGCTGCGCCTTCTGCGGGCGCTGGGGCTGGCCCCCGCCTGGACGCACTGCGCGGAGTGCCGCCGCGAGCTGCTGGTGCCGGGGCCCGGGGGGCGGGCGGCGGCGTGGCTGGATGCGAAGGCGGCCCGCCTGCTGTGCCCGGCGTGCGGCGGGGGCGACGGGGGGGGCGGGGAGAGTCCGGGACGGTTGCCGCTGGGGGCGTCGGCGCTGGGCATTTTGGCGGCGATCGCCGCGGGGCGGTCCATTCCTCCAGCGCTTCCGGCGGCGGTGTACCGGGAAATCCGGGAGGCGGTGGGGGTGTGGCTCGAACGGCACGCGGACCTCTCGCCCCACGCGCGCACGGCCGTGCTGGAAATCCTGGAAGCCGGCTCGCCGCGTCCATTCCCCTCCGGAGGGGGATTGGCCGGGCACCCGGCTTAGAGCGGTTCAAGAAATCGTGTGGCCTCAATCCATTGCGTCGCCACCTGTTCCACCGCGGACGCGCAGAAGCGCATCCCTCCCCGTGGAGAGCGCAATGGTCGCACTCCCGCGAGACCTTGTGGTTGGAGACCGACCTGGGAGGCGCGGCTTTCAACCGCGCCATGATGGATGGAGCGAGGGAGGAAAAAGCGACAACCTGGACAACTCGGGACAACTCTTTCTAGGTGCGCCGCCCCAACCGGGCGGCGGATGGGAAACGGATGGAAAACGTGTGTATCCTGGGGGTGCGGGCGTCCCGCCCGCGGGTTGCATGGGGATGGAAAACCGGCCGAAATTGTCCATGTTTCCGGTTCCTCGGGGACTTTGGTGGAACCGTCTCCCGAATTCGGCGAATGCAAGAATCCAAGGAGGGTGCCAAGATTCGCCCCCCCTCCGAGAGGGGGGGTGCGGCCATGAATGGGATGTCCATGCCTGGAAAAAGGAAAGCGGCAGGGGCCGCGACGGGGGGAGTACTGCGCGTGGCCGTCGCGGCAAGCGCGACTCCGCACCGGCAACGAACGAATCAACACTTTTGCGGAGGGACCAAGTGTACGCATGCATCGACGGCCTCCCGCAGTACTCCCCCCGCCGCCCTTTCCATTTGCTTCGAAGGCACAATCCCATTGCCAATCCTTCCACCGGGCGGCACCCCCCTCTCGGAGGGGGGAGAATGCTTGCGCACACCCCATGTCCTGAATACGGCCCCCCATCGCCCCAACCCAATCGTCACAATCCACTAAGGACATGACAGGAACACGTCGTTCGCGCGGCCGCAACAAAGCGCGGCCCATGACGGCCACGTTTTTCGTGACCCTCCCTGGCGCATCCCGCCCCATGGAGAGTGCCCGGGGGGTGACCGTATGCCGGGGAAACGGCTGGGCAGTTGCAGAAAACTTGAACCGCTCCGGGGTGTTCTACGGGAAGAGGGAGAGGAAGGCGGGGAGGAGGGAGGGGAGGAGATGGGGCGGGAGGAAGGAGGAGAGGTACGGGATTTGGGCGGGGTGGGAGAGGGGGCGGCGAGCGGCGTCGAAGAAGGCCGGCGGAGTGCCGGGAGGAAGGGTGGGGGGGATGTCGGGGGCGTCGGTTTCGAGAAGGAAACGGCCTGGATGGACGGCGGCGAGGATGCGGCGGGCGCGCTGGTTGCCGGGACGGGTGATGGAGCCCCCCAGGGAGATGTATACATTCTTTTCGGCAAGTGCCGGGAGGACGTCGGTGGGGCCGCCGTAGGCGTGGAGAAGGACCCCTGCGGGGTGGGGAGGCTGGGAGAGGATGAAGCCGAGGAGGGGCGTCCATGCGCCGCGCCCGTGCAGGGATATCGGGCGGCGGAGGTTGACGGAGAGGTCCCACTGGGCGCGGAAGGCGGTCCATTGGGCGGGCGCGATGCCGCCGGGGAGGGAGCCGTCGAGGCCGGATTCGCCGACACCGGCGCGGGGATGGGCGAGAAGCAGGGCACGCAGGCGGTCGGGCCAGCCGGGAGCGGCGTCGGCGGCGTGCCAGAGGTGGATGCCGAAAGACACGCGGATGGCGGGGGCTCCGGGCCGCTGGGGGGCTTCGAGGGCGGCGGTGGCGCCCCAGTCGGCTTCGCTGGCGGCGTTGGTGTGGACGTGGGATACGCCGGATTCGCGCGCGAGGCGGAGGATTTCGGGCAGGTGCGGCGCGAGGCGCGGGTCCTGAAGGTGGCAATGGGCGTCGGCGTAGGTCATGGCAGGGGTTTTTAGCGCGGCGCGGGGAACAATCCAACCGCAAACTGCAATGCATGGAAAGCGGGAGGCGGGAGACAGGAGGGGGCTGGCGGCGCCAAACATGGAGGGGAAGGAGGACGGAGGCGCGGAAAGGGGGAGCGGAGGGGGAGAGGGTGGCGAGGGAAGGGCGTGGGAGGTGGGTGTGTTTTATGGGGAGATGGATTATGGAAAATGTAAGAAAAATACATTGTTTTCCATAATCTCGCGAATGGAGTTCGGAGCGGGGACGGGCGGGGGTGAGGGGGAGGGGGGGCGTGGGGGAAAAAAGGCGCCCCGCGGGGGGGCGGGGCGTTCGGGGGGCGGCCGGTCAGTAGCCGTAGCGCCAGTAGCGGGGAGGAGGGGGAAGGGGGGGCGGGTAGGGGGCGTAGGTGGTGTAGGTGATGGTGGCGCCGGGGGTGGTGTAGACGACCGTGGGCGGCGGCGGGGGAGGGGGCGGGGGCGGAGGCGGCGGGCAGGGGCGGGCGAGGGCGTCGATGACGCCGATCGTCAGGCCGGCCACCGCGGCGCCGGCGATGAAGCTGCCGCCATGGTGGTGGTGATGGTGGTGGTGGGGCGGGGGAAAGCCGTGGGGGCGGGCCAGGGCGGACGGGGCCGCGGCGAGGACCATCGCGCCGGCAACGGCGAGCGCGATCCAACGGGCGGTGCGGGTGGTTTTGGTTTTGTGGGTCATGGGAATTTCTCCTTTCCTGTTTTTCTTTCGCCCCATCCAGTCGCGGGGGGAGGGGCGGGGGTTACAGGGGGGGCGGAAAAAAAAGTGGCCGCCGGAGCGGCCACGCGCGGAACCTGCTTGGAGGGGGAGGTGGTCAGCGGAGGGAGCGGTAGAGGCGGATGAGGGAGTTGGTGGAGGAGTCGTGGGAGAGGGCGGGGTCGGCGGGGGACTGGAGTTCGGGGAGGATGCGGTTGGCGAGGACCTTTCCGAGCTGGACGCCCCACTGGTCGAAGGAATAGATGTCCCAGATGACGCCCTGGACGAAGATCTTGTGCTCGTAGAGGGCGACGAGCTGGCCGAAGGTTTCGGGGGTGAGCTGCCTGGCGAGGAGGGTGTTGGTGGGCTTGTTGCCGGGGAACGTCTTGTGGGGGACGAGCGCCTCGGGGACGCCTTCGGCGCGGCATTCGTCGGCGGTCTTGCCGAAGGCGAGCGCCTCGGTCTGGGCGAAGAAGTTGCTCATGAGCTTGTCGTGGTGGTCGCCGACGGGGTTGTGCGAGCGGCAGAAGCCGATGAAGTCGCAGGGGATCAGCTTGGTGCCCTGGTGGAGCAGCTGGTAGAAAGCGTGCTGGCCGTTGGTGCCGGGTTCGCCCCACACGACGGGGCCGGTCTGCCAGGAGACGGGCTTGCCGCGGCGGGTGGTGGACTTGCCGTTGGACTCCATGTCGCCTTGCTGGAAGTAGGCGGCGAAGCGGGAGAGGTACTGGTCGTAGGGGAGCAGCGCGGTGGACTGGGCGCCGAGGAAGTCGTTGTACCAGATGCCGAGGAGGGCCAGGATGACCGGCATGTTCTTCCCGAAGGGGGCGGTCGCGAAGTGGCGGTCCATGGCGTGGTAGCCGTCGAGCATGCGGAAGAAGTTCTCGGGTCCGATGGAGAGCATGAGCGAGAGGCCGATGGCGGAGCAGAGGGAGTAGCGGCCACCCACCCAGTCCCAGAAGCCGAACATGTTCGCGGTGTCGATGCCGAATTCGGCGACCTTGTCGGCGGCGGTGGAGACGGCGACGAAGTGGCGGGCCACGGCGTCGGGGCTGCCCAGGCGGGCGAGGAGCCAGTCGCGGGCGGTGCGGGCGTTGGTCATCGTCTCCTGCGTGGTGAAGGTCTTGGAGGCGACGATGAAGAGCGTCTCGGCGGCGTCGAGGTCGCGGAGGGCTTCGCTGATGTGGGTGCCGTCGATGTTGGAGACATGGCGGACGAGGAGGTCGCGCTTGGAGTAGGGCTTGAGGGCTTCGCAGGCCATCGCGGGGCCGAGGTCGCTGCCGCCGATGCCGATGTTGACGACGTTGCGGATGGGCTTGCCGGTGTGGCCGAGCCAGCGTCCGGAGCGTACGTCGTCGCAGAAGGCCGCCATCTTGGCGAGGACGGCGTTGACGGCGGGCATGACGTCGCGGCCGCGGACGAGGATGGGGGTGTTGGAGCGGTTGCGCAGCGCGACGTGCAGGACGGGGCGGTTCTCGGTGGCGTTGATGCGCTCGCCGGAGAACATGGCGTCGATGTTCGCGCGCAGGTCGGCCATGGGGCAGAGGGCCTGCAGGAGGGACAGGGTCTCGGCGGTGGCGAGGTTCTTGGAGTAGTCGAGGTGCCAGTCGCAGGCGTCGAGGGAGAAGGTTTCGGCGCGCTGCGGGTCTTCGGCGAAGAGGGCGCGCAGGGAGAGACCCTTGCAGGCGGCGGCGTGGGTCTTGAGGGCTTTCCATTCGGGGGTGCGGTCGAGCTGGGCACGGCGTTTCATCTGAAAATCTCCTTTTGTGGTGTGGTTGGATTCGGGCGGGCATTCAACCACAAACGGGGGCGGGGGGGGAGTGAAAAGTGACGGGCGGCGGCGGAGGGCTCTTCCCCGTCCACGGCGTCCGGACGCTGGAACGGTGCAGGGGCCAAGCAAGGTGGTTGCCAGCCCTTTTCCACGGCGGACGCGCGGAAGCGCGTCCCTCCCCGCGGGGCGCGCACCGGTGAGGGCGCATCTCCGGTTTGTGCACCTTCCTCCCTTCCGCCTCGACTTTTGGTGCCCATTGATTGGATGGCAAGGCTCCTGGCGGGGCGAGCCGTCCCCGGCGAGCCGGTGTGGAAGGGGACAGGAGGTCTGGAAAACCGGCAAGAACGGCTCGGCGGGGACGCCTCGCCCCACCATGCACCTCGCGCGGGAATATGCAAGCTTGGATTTGGTCCGCCCTTGCA
>JAFYAC010000078.1 GCA_017540905.1 Kiritimatiellia bacterium
AGGGCCCGGCTTCGTCCGGGCCTGGTTTTTCGTCCTTGCACACGGCCGCGACAAAGCGCGGCCCTCCCGAAACGGCTACAGCATTTCTTAAACCGCTCTAACGCTCCGGCGATGCGTTTCAATCGCTTCTCCAACTGCACTTCAATGCGCGCAACGACGGATGCCCCGGATGTGGGGCATCCGTCGCTGCGCACACGGCGAAGAATTGTTCCGATTCCGGGAAGCGAAGCGTTGGAAAAATCCTTGCAAGATTGCGAGAATGGTCTGCGGGCCGGAATGGGAATAATGTCCATCGTGCGGGCAGCGACGGAGGTCCCGGGCACGGGACATCCGTCGCTGTCCGCATTGTGGAATGCCATGGGACTGGCCATTGGGAAGCTTTGCCGGAGCGTTAGCGGAGGCATCGGACAAATCGGTGTTTTGTCTTCCTTCCCCATGCGGCCACACTATTTTTGAACCCGCTCCAAATTCAACGAAAGATGAAGTTTTTTTCGCCCCACTGGAGCCGCACCCCATCCCCCACCCTTACGCCCGTGAGCGGGCGCACCGCATCTTGTCCCTCGTCACTCCGCGGGGGCGGGCGGGTAGAGGCGGGAGAGGGTGGCGCGGTAGGCGGGGAGGGTGTGGCGGGCGGTGGCGAGGGATTTGGCGGAGGCGGCGAGGGTGGTGCGGAGGGTTGGATCGCGGAGGAGGCGGAGCATGGCGTCGGCGAAGGGACGGGGGGACGGGGGGGCGAGGAGGGCGACGTCGGGGGTCAGGACTTGGGTGTGGGTCGGGAGGTCGGTCGCGAGGATGGGGCGGGAGGAGTCGAGGTAGGAGTAGATCTTCATCGGCGTGTTGTTGCCCTGGGTGCGCGGGGAGACGAGGATGTCGGCGTCGCGGAAGAGGTAGGGCATGTCGGCCACGGGGCGCGGGCCGAGGAAGTGGATTCGCGCCGGGAGGTCGCCGGGTATGGCGGCAGCTCGGGCGCGGTAGCGGGCGAGGTCGTCGGGGCGGCCGCCGACGATGACGAGGGCGGCGTCGGGGGCGTCGGGGGCCGCCAGGACGAAGGCGTCGAGGAGAAGGTCGATGCCTTGGTAGGTTTCGAGGTTGCCGACGTAAAGGAGGGTGGTGCCGGTGATGGGCGGGGGGCCGGCGCGGAAGCCGCGGGAGGGGTCGGGGGGGACGTCGGTGGGCAGGAGAGAGATGTCGCGGAGGATTTCGACGTGCTTGGCGCCGGCGGCGCGGGCGAGGTCGGCGATGGCGTCGCATACGGGGACGACGGTTTCGGCGTCGCGGATGGCCGGGCGCTCGATGGCGCGCATGAGGGGCAGGAAAGGGCGGGCGAGGGGGATTTTGTCGGCGATCTGGATGGGCATGGAGGAGTCCATGTCGAAGATGTAGGGGATGCCGGTTTCGCGGGAGAGGCGGCGGGCGACGAAGGCGGCTTCTTCGACGGCGTGGATGCGGTCGTAATGGTTTTCGCGGCAGAGGCGCCGCGCGGCCGGCAGGAGGCGGAGGTCGCAGCGGAGTTTCTTGAGGGAGAAGCCGGGGCGGATGTTGCGGCATCCGGGCGGGGCGTCGATGCGGTGGAGGCGGACGCGGGGGCCGTAGTCGCGGGTCTCGCCTTCGGGGAAGGTCAGGATGTCGACGCGGTGCCCGAGGTCGGCCAGGGTGCGGACGAGGAGGTCGACGGCGATGGGGGTGCCGCGCTCCTGGTAGAAGGGATGGGGGGCGATGAGGAGGATGTTCATGGACGCGCGGCGAGGGCGGGATACCAGAGGGTGCGGGCGGCGCGGACGGCGTCGGCTTCGGCGCGGCGGCGGGCGTCGTCCCAGCCGCGCTCGGCGGCCATGACGGCGGCGGCGAGGTCGAGGCGGCCGGCGGGGATGTCGCCGGAGGAGGCCCAGGCGGTGCGGCGGAAGAGGAGGTCGCCGAGGTTCGCGGGGGCTTCTTCGCGGATGGCGCGGAGGAGTTCGGCGCGGAGAAGGGCGTCGGGGGGTGAGCCGGCGGGCACGGCGTCGAGGATGGCCCGGGCTTCGGAGCCGTAGAGGCGGACCAGGCGGGAGAGTTCGGCGGGGGGGACGTCGGGACGGGCGGCGGCGAGGGTCTTTTCGTAGTCGGCCGGATCGCCGCAGTCGCCGCCAGGGAGGAGTTCGGTGCGCGTGGGGGAGGTTTTGGTGCGGCGGCCGAGTTTGCGGGCGGCCAGGCGGATGACGTCTTCGGCGATGCCCCGCGCGGTGGTGTATTTGATGGAGCAGACGCTGACGAGTCCTTCGAGGCCGTCGGCGCGCGCGTGGTCGGTGATGCGGGAGTGGTGGAGCAGCGCGGGTTCGCGGTCGGGTTCGGGCGGGCGCGCGCAGGGGAGGAGCCCGGCGTGGATGCCCACGATGTCGCCGCGGGTCCAGGTGGTGCCGGGGATGCAGCGGTTGAGGGCGTCGAGGAAGGCGTCGATGTCGGCGTCGCCCACGATGGACGCGGCGGGGACCGGGGCGCCGGCGTGGGCGCGGTAGTAGGTGCCGGCCAGGGTCAGGCCGCGCCAGGGCGCGATGAAGTAGAGGCGGTGGCTGCCCGCGGACTGCAGGCCCAGGCCGTACTGCGCGGGCGGCGGGGTGCGCAGGATGAGGTTGACGGCGAGCGCGAGGTGGACGTCGGGGGAGGTGGTCCGCAGGGGGAGCGTCGAGAGGAGGCGGCGGGAGAATTCGCTCGCGGCGTCGATGGTCACCGCGGCGCGGATTTCGAAGGGGCGGCCCGCCAGGAGGTCGGTCGCGCGCACGCCGAGGACGCGCTTTTGCGCGCCGTCGAGGAGGAAGCCGTCGGCGCGGACGTAGTTGGCGGCGAGGGCGCCGCGGGCGGTCGCAGCCCGGATCATCGCGAGGGGCAGGCGCTCGGAGTCGTAGGCGAAGGCGTCGGTCCAGGTGGCGGCGCCCGTCGCCGGGGTGTCGCGGAGGGCCGGGAGGATCTCCAGCAGCGCGCGGCGGGAGATGGTGCGCCCGCGCGGGATGCGGCGGGAGGGGACGAGGCCCGCGTTGCGGTTCCACGACAGGATGTCGTTGATCAGCAACCCCGCCCACATGACGAGGCGGCTCTTCATCAGGGAGCGGGTCGTCGGCATCAGGCACGGGAAGGGCGCGACGAGGTGCGGCGCGGTGCGGAGGAGGAGGGAGCGCTCGCGGATGGATTCGAAGACTCGCGGGAGGTCGGCCTGCTGGAGGTAGCGGAGGCCGCCGTGGACGATCTTGAGGCTGTTGGCGGAGGTCGCCGACACGAAGTCCGCCTGCTCGACGAGCGCGGCGGAAAGCCCCTGCGCCGCGGCTTCGCGCAGGAGGGCCGCGCCGTAGATGCCGCCGCCGACGACGAGGATGTCGAATGTCTTGCTTTGCAGGGTGTCGATGTCGCGTTGCATGGGTGCCTCCTGGTTGGAAGGGTGCAGTATGCACGCCCGCGCGCGAAAAGCCAACGGCAAACCGCAGGACCGCGCGGGGCGAAAAGTGCATGGGGGGGAGCAGCCGTCCATCCGCCAGAGCGGTTTGAGTTTTCTGGTTCTTCGGAAGCAATGGTGGGCGGGGAGGATGACCGAGAGAGCGTGGAGAGATATTTGGGAGAATGGAAAGCGCGCGAGCATTCGCCCCCCTCCGAGAGGGGGGTGCCGCCCGGAGGAAGAGGGCTTGTGGATTGCGAGTGCGGGGTGGAAGGGAAGGGCGGCGGGGGGAGTACTGCGGGGGGCCGTCGATGCAGGCTTTCGCATGGTCCATCCGCGGAGGGATTGATTCTTTTGTTGCCGGTGCGGAGTCGTGCTTGCCGCGACGGCCGACCGCAGTACTCCCCCCGTCGCGGCCTCTGCCGCTTGTCTTCTTCCATGCATGGACATCCCATTCATGGCCGCGCCACCCCCCTCTCGGAGGGGGGAGTGTCCTGTCGCCCTCCTTGTGCCTTGCATTCGTGGGATCCCTGAGGTGCTTCCACTATAATCCACGAAGAACCGTTTTTCTGTAGTTCCACAGACGTTTTCCACCCATATGGGCGCGCGGAAGCGCGACCGGGGCGCTCTCCACGGGGAGGGACGCGCTTCTGCGCGTCCGCGGTGGAAGCAGGTAGCGACACTATGGAGTTGCCAGGCGGAAACCTTTCGATTTCCCGTGCATCGGCGTGGTAGGGGCCGACCTCCGGGCGGCCCGTCACAGGCCATCCTTTCGCACGGCCCGCCCGGAGGTCGGGCCCTACCGGCGGGAGCGCCCGCCTCCCCGGCTCATGGACAGAAAATTTATTTTGGGCCATGTTGCATTCGTTTTTTCATGCGACAACGACAGAAAGAAAAGTCATGAAAATATTTTTTTGATTTTTTGCGTGACAAGCGGACGGGGGGAGCGTATGGTGGCCATCCAAAAAAATAAATCGGCCGGTATCCTGCATGGAATGCGAACGGGTGCGTGCCGACAAAACCGAAAAGGAATGGAACGAACATGAAAAAGGCAATGACAATGGCGTTGGCGCTGGTTCTCGGCGCCGCGATGGCGGTCCAGGCCGCCGACCAGCTGGTCCAGTTCAAGGCCGGCGACATCGCGATGACCGTTCTCGACAGCGACGGCGTGAGCCCGCTGGCCGATGCGTCCATCAAGATGCTCTCCCCCGAGGACAACAGCGTCCTGACCGAGACCGTCTCCGACAACCTCGGCAAGGCCGTGCTGGCCCTCGAAGAAGGCCGCTACCTGCTGAACATCTCCGACGTGACCCTCGCGGTCATGGACGTCTCCTCCGACGCGAGCCTCACGAGCTGCCGCGTGATCATGCCTGCCGCGGCCATGCTGGTCGCCGGCCAGGAAGCCAAGGACCGCAAGAAGGGCGGCGGCGCCAGCGCGAGCGGCGCGGCTGCGGCCGGCGGCGCCGAGGGCGCGGCCGTCGCGGGCGGTTCCTCTTGGGTTGTCCCCGCCGGCATCGTCGCCGGTGCGGCCATCCTGATCGGCGGCGCGTGGGCGATCATCGACCACCAGCAGCCCAGCAAGACCATCGGCCGCCACGAGGCGCCCGCTCCGGTTCCGGCTCCCGCCCAGTCCGGCGGTCGCCGTCCGACTCCGGCCCCGACCCCCACGCCGACCCCGACCCCGACCCCGACTCCGACCCCGGTTCCGCCGAGCCCCTCCGCGATCTGATGCACGGCTGACGGCCTTGGGCCACGAAGCGCTTGCGGGATTTCCCGCAAGCGCTTTTTTCATGGTCCCGGAGTGGGTTGGGAAATAGTGTGGCTGAACCTTGGAGGCCGGCTTGGAGGTGCGGCTTTCAGCCGCGCCATGGACTTGGACAAATGGCGCGGCAGGATGCCGCACCCCCGGAAGTGGCGCAAGACCTTCTGAACAAGCATCGCACGACTTCCGGCGGTGCGGCTTCCAGCCGCGCCGCTGGATGGGAGGTTAGGGGGGGGAGCATGGACAGTTTCGGTCGGTGTTCCATCTCCATGCACCCCGCGGGGGGGACGCCCGCGCCCCCAGAGCGGTTCAAGTTTTTCTGTGGCTTCCCAGACGTTTTCCCACCACAAGGTTGCGCGGAAGCGCGACCCTCCCAGTGCGCTCTCCACGGGGAGGGACGTGCTTCTGCGCGTCCGCAATGGGGCAGCGCCAGAGAGGGGCACGAAACAATGTGGCCGTCTTGGGAGGGCCGCGCTTTGCCGCGGCCGTGCAAACGGGGTGTCCCAGGCATGGCCTTGAAGAACCCTGTGGACACGGCCCGGACGGAGCCGGGCCCTCCCGGAGGTCCCGAAATTTTTTTCCAATCATTGGAAAAACGCCGAAAATTTTTTCCAATCATTGGAAAAATCGCGCCAAATTTTCCAACCATTGGAAAAAAGTTTTCCAATCATTGGAAAATTTTTTGGCGGCCGGGCGGGCCTAGGCGGCGGGGGGCTTGGGACCGTAGGCGGCGGCGGTTTCGGCGCGGAAGGACGCGAAGGTGCCTTCGCGGATCGATTGGCGCATCCGCGCGATGAAGTCGAAGTAGGCGTGGATGTTGTGCAGCGCCGTCAGCCGCACGCCCAGGATTTCGCCCACGTTCAGCAGGTGCCGGATGTAGCCGCGCGTGAAGCGCCGGCACGCCATGCACCCGCACCCTTCTTCCATCGGGCGGTCGTCGAGCCGGTTCACCGCGTTGCGCACGCTGTAGCGGCCCGTGCGCGTGAAGACCATGCCGTGGCGCGCAAGGCGCGTCGGCATCACGCAGTCGAACATGTCCACGCCTTCCGCCACCGATTCGCTCATCTGCCAGAACTGGCCGACCCCCATCAGGTAGCGGGGACGGTCCCGCGGCAGGAGGTCCACCGTCATGCGCACGCCCGGCATGATCAGTTCGTCGGGTTCGCCCACGCTCACGCCGCCGATCGCGTAGCCGTCGAACGCGCCCGGGCCGAGCGCGAGCAGGCCCTTGGCGCAGCGTTCGCGTTCGGCGGGGTAGACGCCGCCCTGCGCGATGCCGAAGCGCAGCTGCCCCGCGGCGCGCGGTTCGCCGGCGCAGACCGCCGCCCAGGCGAGGGTGCGGTCGACGGCTTCGTGCGCGTACTCGGGGGTGCAGGGGCAGGGGGGGCATTCGTCGAACGCCATCGCGATGTCGCTGCCCAGCGTGCGCTGGATCGCCATGCTCTCCTTCGGGCCCATGAACATGCGCGTGCCGTCGACGTGCGACTGGAACCACACGCCGTCGGGGGTCATCTTGCGGAGCGAGGTCAGGCTGAAGACCTGGTAGCCGCCGCTGTCGGTCAGGATGGCGCCGCGCCAGTCCTGGAACGCGTGGAGGCCGCCGAAGCGCTCGATGGCGTCCATGCCGGGGCGGACGTTGAGATGGTAGGTGTTGCCGAGCAGGATCTGGCAGCCTTCGGCTTCCAGTTCCCACGGGGCCATCGCCTTGACGGTCGCCTGCGTGCCGACCGGCATGAACACGGGCGTGTCCACCGGGCCGTGCGCGGTCCAGAGGCGGCCGAGGCGGGCCTTGGAGGTGGGGTCTTCGTGGAGGATTTCGAATGTTCCGATGGGTGGGGGCATGGGGGGCACTCTATGCCCCCGCGGCGCCCGCGGCAAGATTTCTTTGCCGCCGCCGCCGCGGACTTGCCGACCCGCCGCTCCCGGCGTATAACTCCCGCAACGTCAACAACCCTTTTCCGACAGGAGCCCATCCATGCCAACCCCCGTTTTTTCGATTGCCAACCAGAAAGGCGGCGTGGGCAAGACCACGACCGCCGTCAACCTCGCCGCCTGCCTCGCCGAGCGGCGCAAGCGCGTCCTGCTGATCGACCTCGATCCGCAGGCCAACGCCACCAGCGGCCTCGGCGCCGAAAAGCGCGAAGGCGACAGCATCTACGACGTCCTCCTCTCCGACGCCCCCGACCTCGCCCCCATCATCCAGCACACCGCCGACAAGCGGCTCGACCTCATCGCGTCCGAGGTCAACCTCGCCGGCGCCGAAATCGACGTCGCCCGCTCCGAGAACTACCTCGGCCGCCTCGCCGCCGCCCTCGCCCCCCTCGCCTCCCGCGGCGACTACGACTTCATCCTCCTCGACTGCCCGCCGACCCTCGGCATCCTGACGATGAACGCCCTCTGCGCCTCCGACGGCCTGGTCATCCCGATGCAGTGCGAATACTACGCGCTCGAAGGCATCAGCGTGATCCTCGACCTCGTCGCGAAGCTGCGCGAGAGCGGCGCCGCGCCGAACCTGGACATCGAAGGCATCGTCATGACCATGTACGACATGCGCACCAACCTCTCCCAGCAGGTCGTCCGCGAAATCCGCACCCACTTCCCGGACAAGATCTACTCCTCCCTCATCCCCCGCTCCGTGCGCCTGGCGGAAGCCCCGAGCCACGGCCTGCCCATCATCGCCTACGACCCCAACTGCACCGGCGCCGCCGCCTACCGCCAGCTCGCCCGCGAATTCCTCAAGCGCCGCAAGGCCGCCGCCGACGCCCCCGACGCCCCCGCCCCCGAGGAGCCCCCCGCGGAATGACCCGCCGCCCGCCCAGCCCCGGCCGACTGCAATCGACCGCAATCGACTGCAATCGATTGCAATCGGCTTCCCCTGGGAGGTGCGGCTTCCAGAAGCCGCGCCCATTCCAAACATGTCCCGCCCGCAGGGCGCACCGCCAACTTTTCACTTTTCACTTTTCGCTTTTCACTCTCCTTTTCGCCCTTCTCGCGCTTTTCCCCGCCACCGCCCCTGCCGGCCACTTCGACATCACGGTCGATCCCTTCTACAACGACACGCTCCTGCGCGGCTCCTTCGGCGGCTCCCCCGTCTACTTCTTCCTCGGGCCGTCGCCGACGATGGAGAAGGCGGTCATCTCCTTCATCGACGCCTCCGAAAAGACCCTCGACGCGTGCCTCTTCGACCTCGACATGCCGTCCTTCACCCAAGCCTTCATCGGCGCGCACAAGCGGGGCGTCAAGGTTCGGGTCCTCCTCGACAAGGACAACGCCGCCAAGGCCTACGCCGTCGCCGACGACCTCAAGCAGATGGAGCAGCTGGGCATCCTGCAGCTCGTGCACAACCGCTCCGGGCTGATGCACAACAAATTCATGGTGGCGGACGGCGTGCGCGTCTGGACCGGCAGCTACAACCTCACCCGCAACGGCTCCGTCTACAACGACAACCACGCCATCGTCCTCGAATCCCCCGACCTCGCCGAAAACTACACCAAGGAATGGGAAGAAATCGCCGAAGGCCGCCACGGCAAGCGCTTCGCCTGGCCCACGCCGCATCCCGAAGTGCGCATCGGCAACACCGCCATCCAGAACTACTTCCCGCCCGAGGACGACGCCCGCGGCGCCATCAAGAACCTCATCGACTCCGCGACCAACGAAGTCGTCGTCCTGGCCTTCTCCTTCACCGACGCCACCCTCGTCGAAGCCCTGGGGGCCGCCGTCAAGCGCGGCATCCGCGTCCTGATGGTCCTCGACACCGGCATGTCCCGGCAGGCCGCCGCGCGCACCCGGCAGCTGCGCGAACTCGGCGTCAACGTCCGCCTGTCGCCTGGCATCCTCCTGCACCACAAAGTCGTCGTCGCCGACCGCCAGACCGTTGTCCTCGGCTCCGCCAACTTCTCCTCCGGCGGCTTCGACCACAACGACGAAAACGTCCTCGTCATCCAGGCCCCCCACTTCGCACGCGCCATGATCCAGGAAGCCCTCCGCTGCTGGCGCGCCGAACCCTACTCCGTCACCAAATGGCGCACCCAAATCCCCAACACGCCGTGACGGTGAATGCACAATTCACAATGCACAATGTACAATTCCAAATCCGCAATTCCAAATTCCAAGTCTGAAATCTGAAATCTGAAATTTCAAATTCCCAATCCAAACAACCACAAACCATCAAACCGAAAGGCCCCCCCCAACATGAGCATCCGCCCCGACTTCCTCCCCTTCTCCGTCCCCGGCATCGACGAAGACGACATCGCGGCCGTCACCGCCGTCCTCCGCTCCGGATGGATCACCACCGGCGCACGCGCCGCCGAATTCGAAGCCGCCGTCTGCGCCTGTACCGGCGCCGCGAACGCCTGCGTCCTGACCTCCGGCACCGCCGGCTGGCACTGCGTCGCGCAGGCCCTGCTCAAGCCCGGCGACGAAGTCATCATGCCCGCCATGACGTGGATTTCCGACGCCAACGTCGTCGAACTCCTCGGCGCCACGCCCGTCTTCTGCGACGTCGATCCCGACACCCTCCTCATGACGCCCGAACTCGCCGAGCCCCTCATCACCGAGCGCACCCGCATCCTCCTCCCCGTCCACTACGCCGGCGCGCCCGTCGATCTCGACGGCTTCCGCGCCCTCGCCAAGAAGCACAACCTCATCCTCATCGAAGACGCCGCCCACGCCATCGGCACCGCCTACAAAGGCGCGCCGATCGGCAAGACCGGCACCGCCATCTTCTCCCTGCACCCCATCAAGAACATCACCACCGCCGAAGGCGGCATCGTGGCGACCGACGACCCCGACCTCTTCGCGGCCGTCAAGCGCTTCAAATTCCACGGCATCGCGAAAGACGCCTGGGACCGCTACTCCAAGAAAGGCTCCGGCACCGTCTCCGGCGTCGTCGAACCCGGCCTCAAGTACAACCTTCCCGACACCCTGGCCGCGCTGGGCACCTCCCAGCTCAAGAAACTCGACGCCTTCAACGCCCGCCGCACCGCCCTGGCCGACCAGTACGACGCCGCCTTCGCCGACATCCCCGAAATCCTCCCCCTGAAGGCGCCCCCCTATCCGCACGTCCACGCCCACCACCTCTACGTCGTCCGCCTCGACAGCCCCAAATACACCCGCGACGCCTTCCTGGCGGCCCTGCGCGAAAAGAACATCGGCACCGGCATCCACTTCAAGCCCGCCCACACCCACCCCTACTACGCCGACAAATACCCCGACGCGACGAACCACCTTCCCAACACCAACTGGTCCGGCGACCGCCTCTTCTCCCTCCCCCTCTTCCCGGCCATGACCGACTCCGACCTCCAGGACGTCGTCTCCGCCATCAAGGACACCCTCGCCTCCTGACCCATCCCACACTCTCCCAGTCCCGCAGGGCGGCCCCCGTGCCGCCCTTCTTTTTTTCCCCCGGGCCCCAGCCCCCCCTACCCTCTCCCCCGCTCCAGCGTCACCAGCCTCAGTGCCCCCCCCGGCGCGGCCTTGCGGATTTGCCGGAAGCATCCCCCTTCCTGGATCACGGGCACAAGTGCGTCCGCCTTCTCCACCCGGGCGCCGCACACGGCCGCGAACCCGAGCTCCAGCGTGGCCTCGCACAAGGGCGAACTGGGCCCGACGAGGATTTTCTCCGCCCCGGGCGCCGCCGCGTCGAGAATGCCGTCGAGCGTGTCGTTGAGGAGGGTGGCCGCCGTGATGCACAGCAACCCGCACTCCCCCAGGCGCTGCGCCCGCGCGGGCGTCATGGCGTGGCCGGTCACGGGGTCTTTCTCGAAGACCTCGATATCGTGCCCTTCGGCCTGCAAGGCCTCCACGAACGGGAACCAGCCCACGACGCCAATCCGCCGCCCCCGGGCATTCGCTCGGAGCCATTCCGACGCGTTGGCGTCGCTCCTGGCGCATCCCTCCCCCGGGGTGGGCAGGAGGGCGTTCAAGGCGGCAAGCCCCACGCTGCGGGCCGGGGAAGGGCCTTCCAGGGCGTTTTCCGCCAGTGTGCGCGCGCTCAGCGCCGTCAAATGCCCCGCTCCGGGCATCTGCTGCGAATGGCGCCCGTGGGTGGGGCCGTCCCCGAGCTGCGTGGCGGCAAGCCCCGTGCCCGCCGCCGTTTCGACCAGCGTCCAGAAGGGGCCCATGACCACGCGGTGCACGGGCACGCCCGTTTCGGGGATGCGGGAGAGAAGGTTTTCGAGGAATCGCATGGTTTTTCTCTGTTCCGGTGGGGTACAAAAAAGCCGGGCCGCGCAGGCCCGGCTTGTTCCCGGCAGGGGACTCAGTCCTCGTCGGCGGCCGTTTCGATGCCGGTCCCGGGCAGGGCCATGCCTTCCTGGTGGACGGGGCGGCCGGCAGGGTCGACCAAGCGGGCGGTCACGAAGATCAGCAGGTTCTTCTTCTGGCTGTAGGAACCTTCCGTGCGGAAGAGCCAGCCGAGCAGCGGGATGTCGCCGAGGATCGGAATCTTGTCCTTCACCGTGACGAGTTCTTCGCGGATCATGCCGCCCATGACCACCGTCTGGCCGTCCCAAATCACGATGGAAGTCGTGACGTTGCGGGAGGTGAAGACCGGCATGGGCTGGTTGAAGTAGTAGTCGCCCACCGCGCCGCCGTACTGGATCCAGTCCTGCAGTTCGCAGACTTCCGGAGCCATCACCAGGTCGATCGTATAGCCATCGGGGCCGACGGTCGGGGTGACGTTCAGGATGACGCCGGTTTCGCGGGTCTGGAAGTCGCCGGGGGTGCTGACGGCGGCCAGCTGCTGCCAGGTGTTGCCGACTTCGTTCTCCTGGTCGATCGTGATGATTTCGGAGTCGAATTCCATCGGGTAGATGATTTCGCGGACGACCTGGATCTGGGCGTTGACGCCGGACCGGGTGGTGACGCGCGGGGCGCTCAGCAGGTCGGTGCCGCCGTGCTGGGAGAGGGCCTGGATGACCATCGTCACGTCAGGGTTCGTCAACACGCTGGAGAAGGAGGCGATGTTGCCGAGGGTGGACTGGGTCGCGCTCTGGACGACGGAGGTGACGGGGGCGATGAGGCCCTTGTTGGAATCGCTCACGAAGTGGCGGTTGCCCTGGGTGATGCCGTTGGGGTTGGCGTTCATGCGGATCTGGCCGCCGGAACCGTCCTTCTTGCTCGCGATTTCGTAGTTGTCGTTGAGGATCCACTGGAACCCGAGTTCCTCGAGGTCGTTCTGGCCGATTTCAATGAAGCGGGCTTCGATTTCGACCTGGTTGGGGATGACGTTGATCTGTTGCAGGATGCGCTCGAAGGTTTCGAGGTTGTCCGGCGTGTTGTTGACGATCAGCTGGGAGATGGCGGAGTTGTAGCTGATGGTCGCGCCGGTCGGGAACTTGACGCCGGCCTTCTCGAAGAAGTCCTTGACCTCGCTCTTGGTGGTCTGGACGCGGCCACCGATGCCGACGAACTCCTCGTCGCGCTCTTCGGCGGTGGAGCCCTGGCGCTCGATCACGACGTCCATGAAGGACGGCTGCACGGGATACATGCGGGTGACGAGCTTGCTGACGGGGGCGTCCATGCGGGTGATGATGACGGCCGTGTCCTCGACGCGGTACTTCAGGCCGGCGACTTCGGTGATGTACTTGATGGCGTCGAGCATGGAGATGCGGCGGAGGTTGAGGGTGATGGGGGTGACGCCGCCCGTGCCGCCGGAGAAGGAGGAACCGGAGGAAGCGGACGCGCCGAAGTCATCCTCGCCGAAGCCCCACTCGTCCTCGAACCCGGAGGAAGAAGAGGCGGCCGGGGCGGCGGAGGCGGAGGAACCGCCGGATTCGCCGAGGTTCAGGATGATGTTCACGCCTTCCTTGTCCGGGTCGGCGGTGATGGAGGCGTCGACCAGGTAGTTCACCACGTCGGCGATGTTGGCTTGGCGGAACTCGAGGGACGGGATGATGATCTTCTGCATCTTCTCGTTCAGGCGGTCGCCGTCCACGCGGGAATCGACGGCCTGGCCGGGGGCGGACTCCTGCGGGAGGTCGATCTGCGCGCTGACGGGGCGGGCGAAGGTGCGGCGGACTTCGGTGACCATGCCCTGGCGGGAAGCGCGGAAGTTCCAAGTGGCGAGGTCGTACTTGTCCTCTTCGATCTTGCGGATGTAGCGCATGGCGCTCTTGTGGTAGGGATCCATGACGAGGATCTGCTCGAAGAGGGCCTTGGCGCGGTCGTAGTCGCGGAGGCGGTACCACTGGCGGGCTTCCTTGTAGAGGGCTTCGGTCTTCTTGAACTTGTCGATCGTGGCGGGCTGCTCGGCGGGCGGGATGGGGAGGAGGGCCTGGGCTTCGAGCTTCTGCAACTTCTTGTCCAGGTTCTTGGCGCCGGAGTGGTCGGGGGCGTTCTTCAGGGCGTCGTCGAGGAGGGTGCGGGCTTCGGGCAGGCGCTGGCGGTCGTTCTGCTGGACGATGGCGCGGGCGCGCAGGTACTTGGCTTCGGCGAGGCCCCAGGCAATCTGGGTGCGGTCGGCTTCGTTCTGCGGGCGCTCGGGCAGCTTGGCGAGGGCGGCGGTGAAGGAGGCGTCGGCACCGGCGATGTCGCCGGCGCTCAGCTGGCGGAAGCCTTCCTCGGAAGCCTTCAGGGCGTCGGCTTCGTCGGACTGGCGGCGGAGTTCTTCCTGCTTGGCCAGTTCCTTGGCGAGCTTCTTGACTTCCGCGGGGGAAGGTTCTTCGGCCACCGGCGCCTTCCGGGAGGAAGCGGCGGGCGCGGGAGCGGCGAAGTCATCATCGTCCCCGCCGAAATCGGCGGCGGCGAAATCGTCATCGGAGGCCGGGACGTCCGCGGGCTCGTCGAAGGCGCCGAACGCGTCGTCGTCCTCCGCGGGCGCGGCCGCGGCGAAATCGTCCGCGGGGGCGGCCTCGGGCGCGGCATCGCCGAAGAGGTCGTCCATGAACGCATCGCCCTCTGCGGCGGCCGCCGCGGCCTCCTCGGCCACGGGCGCGGGCGCGGCCGCGATGGCCGCGAAGGGATCTTCGTCGTCCTCGGCCTCGGGGATGGCGGCGAACCCGTCGTCCGCGAAGGGGTCTTCCTCGACGGCGGCGACTTCCTCGACTTCGACGGCGGCCGGGGCGGCCTCTTCCGCGAACTCGGCGAACTCGTCGGCCGCCTCCTGCGCGGCGTCCGCCACCGCTTCCGCGGGGGCTTCGACGGCTTGCTCGGCCGCCGGCTCGTCGAAGTCGCCGAGCATGGCGTCGAGATCGAAGTCGTCCTGGGCGAGCGCGCTCACGCCCAGGGAGAGGGAAAACACTGTTGCCGCAACGATGCACCGTTTCATTATGGATTCCTCCTTGGGGATGCGGGCGTTGGAAAGGCACTCCCTTTCCTTGCCCGCAACCAAATTCTTTTCTCCTTGATCAATCAACATTCCTTGTCCTTACGGAAAGTCCGGGAACGCCGAAGGAGCACCCGCGGGCTGGGCTTGCGCCGTCGCTCCGCCGTGCCGTTCGGTGTTCGACATCGTGGGAACCGTCACGGTTTCCTGCGTTTGCTCATTCTGGATTACCACGCTGTCCCGCTTGATGTCAATGACCTTGTATTCTTTTCCGGCGAAGGACAGGGTGTCGTTCAGCCGTTTGGGCGGCCGGATGGGCTGCCGGTCCAGCAGGGAAACGAAGAGGATGAGCAGTTCCTGCTCCGTGACGGGGCGCCCCTTCACGAGGTGGACGGCGCGGTTGTCGCTCTGGCGGACGAGGGTCAGGACTTCGCCGCCCTGCGCGTCCGGGTTGTACGCCGCGATCTTGTAGCCCATCACCACGTCGCCGACGCGCTGGAAGTACGTGCGCTCGAGCGATTGCAGGTTCAGCTGGAAGCGCAGGCCGTCCTCGAACTGCGAAACGGACACGAAGCGCAGGTGGAAGGGCACGGGCCGGATGCCGGCGACGCGCAGCTTGACCACGGGGTCCGGGAAGGCCGCGGGGTCGCGCGCGTCGGTGCCGGCGCTGAGCTCCTCGAGGTTGGTGAAGCCGTCGCCGTCGAGGTCGCCTTCGCCGTCGGCGGGGTTCTGGGGATCGAGCCCGAGCGAGATTTCCATCTTGTCGGGAATCCCGTCGCCGTCGGTGTCGACCTTGTCCGCGTCGAACATCTCGGGCTGCTCGGAGAGGCAGAAGGGGCATTCGGACGCTTCGTACCGGATGGGGCGGCCGCACTTGACGCAGGAGACGCGGATGGAGCTGACCGCCACGTGCTCGGGCAGCTTGAAGGGTTCGGTGGCCGCCTGGCGGGCGTCGGCGAGGATCTGGTCGAAGGCCTTGGTGTCCTTGAGCTCGATGGGGGAGCCCTTCCAGCCGACGCGGGAGAGGGCGCGCTGGACATCGCCCTTGGCCGCCAGGATGCGCCCGACGAGCAGGACGCACGAAACGAGCAGGCCGAGCAGGAGGACCAGCAGGATCAGCTTGGCGTAGTTGTTCTTGAACCAATCGTTCTTGCCTTGGATGGTCTGGCTCATTTCGGCTCCTCCGTGTCGGCGTCGTCGTCATCGCCGCGGGCCGGTTCGACGAAGCGGTACAAATCGATTTCGAGGCGGATTTCCGGGATTTCGCGCCCGGCGATGACGCGCAGGTCGCGCGGCAGCGGCTCGTTTTCCTTGACCTCGGGTCCGCCGGGGCCGCGCGCGGCCGGCGGCGGGGGCTGCCAGCCGGCGGGGCCGAAGGACGGCGGAGGCTGCCCGCCGGGCGCGCCGGAATCCGGTTGCACGATGACGACGGGGCGGTTGGGGTTGACGAGGTCCATGCGGGTGACGACGGTGAACGGCGCGCCCCGGGCGAGGCGGTCGAGGACGGCCTGGATGGCGGCATCCCGGGCGCGGAACTTCAGGACGTAGTGTTCGCGGGTGAAGAGCCCGTCGGGGTCGGTGTACAGCGCCTTCGCGGCGGCGGCCGCATCCACGTTCTCTTCCTCGCCGCCGCGCCCGCGGCGGCCGCGGCGGGAGGACATGTCGGCCTCGGCCTCGGCGGCGGGGCCGCCGGCGGCCTTCTCGAACTCGGTGCGTTCGACGCCGAGGAGTTCGCTGATGCCGGACTCGTAGAGGATGTGGCACAGTTGCGTGACGCCCTGGAGCTGGCTCATCAGGCGCGGCATTTCGTCGGGATCGGGCAGCGACCCGGCGACGTAGCGCTGGAAGCCGAACGGGAACTGCACGGGAATCGCGACGGACTTCGCGCGGGCCTCGCGGATGAGCTTGGTGAGGCTTTCGGCGAGCAGGCGGCGGAAGCGGTCCTGGTCGACGGAGCCGACGGCCTCCTGGCCCTTGCTCATGCTGGCGAAGAGGTCCTCCTGGTACGCCGTGTACACCTCCAGCTGGGAGTCGAGGCGGTTGACGTTGGCGGCGGACGGGAAGGGTTTGCGGTCGGTGAGTTTCTTGAGCTGGGCGCCGACGGAGTCCATCGACTCGATCTTTTCGGCGTATCCGCCTTCCTGGAAGAAGAGGAAGGCGCCCGCCCCGAGCAACAGCGCGAGCGAAACCGCCCCCCCGACGTACAATGGCATGTGTTTGCGGCTCATAGTTCCTGCGGTTCCTCCAGTATGGCGCGAATCCTGAACTCCAGCGTGCCGGCGTCGTCGCGGGCCGGCTGCCACGTGATTTCGGTCTTGTCGGAAAACGGAAGGGTCTCGCGCAGCGCGTCGCGGTAGGCGGTGATGGCGTCGCGCGTGCCGACTTCGTCCTTGTAGGCCATGCCCTCGATGTCGATCGCCGCCAGGCGGTTGCCGCCGGGCGCGGTGGCCGCGGCGGCCTCGGCCTCGGCCTTGCGGGCGCGGTTGCGGCGCGCAGCGCGCGGGTCTTCCTCCTCGGGCGGGGCTTCGTCGCCGAGCTTGTCGACGGGGGAAATCTTGGTCAGCCACATGCCGGGCGGCAACGGCTTCGCGAGTTCGCCGTAGATGTGCCGCCAGGCGCCGCGGCGCAACTCCAGGTCGGCCAGCTTGCCGATCTTGCGCTCGACGTCGCCCAGCTGGGCTTCCTTCGCCTGCACGCTCTTCTCCACGCGGGAAAGTTCGTTGACGCGCGCCTGGATTTTCTCCTCGGCCCCGCCGACCGCGCCCGACATGCGCGCGAAGAACGCGATCCACACGCCCAGCGTCAGCAGCGCCACCGCGACGGCCGCGGCGAATATCGGCTGCTTGCGGGCGAATTTCTTCTCTTCCTCCACCTGCGGCGGGAGCAGGTCGATCTCGACCGGGCAGGTGTGCAGGCGGCGGAGCGCCAGGCCCACCAGCGGGCCCATTTCGCAGGCGTGCGCGCCGATTTCCTCGGTCGGGATGGCTTCGGCGACGGCGACGTTGTTGAAGGGATTGAAGTAGTCGGTTTCGATGCGCAGCTTCTCGCGCAGGAAGGTGTCCGTGTAGGGGATGACCGACGAGCCGCCGGTGAGCAGCAGCAGCTCGGGCTTGTTCCCGCCGCTCTGGCTGCGGTAGAAGTTCAGCGAGCGGTTGATTTCCTGGTGCAGCCGCGTCATCATGCTGCGGACGCTCTTGGAAACCTTGTCCACCGTCTCGCTCTGCGGCCCCTCGTAGGCGCCGCCGAAGGCCACGTACGCGTGCGCTTTCTTCATCGCCTCCGCGTCGTCGAACGAGATGTTGAACTCATTCATGATCGACTGCGTGATCGTGTTGCCGCCAACGGGCACGTTGCGGATGAACACGCGCCCCGCCTCGATGAACACCAGGCTCGTCGAGCGCGCGCCGATGTCCACCACCAGCGTGCACGCCGGGAGGTTGTCGTAGTTGTAGCGGACCGCGTTGTAGAGGGCCGCGGGCGCGATGTCCACCAGGTCCGGCTGGAGCCCCGCGAACCGCACGCAGTCGCACAGGTTGTTGATGATTTCCGACTTGATGGCCGCCAGCATGATGTCCGCCGAGCCGTCGTGCCCGCTGATCAGCTGGTAGTCCCAGACCACCTCGTTCATCGGGAACGGCACGTTCTGCTGCGCTTCGTACTGGATGACCTGGAAAATCTTGTCCGGCTGCACTTCCGGCAACGGCTGGAAGCGCGTGAACACCGAGTGGCCCGAAATCGTCAGCAGCACCGGCCCCGGCTTGCAGCCCGAGTCGCGCAGCAGGTCGTGGATCGTCGTGATGATGTACTGCGAGCGGTCCGTTTCCCCCTGCGGGTCCACGCCCAGGTCGCTCACCGCGTAGCGCGTCATTTCCAGGCCGCCGCGGACCTCCACAAACTCGGCGAGCTTGAGGCTGTGCGACCCGATGTCCAGCGTCAACAGGGGCTTTTTGGCCATGACGGATACTCCTTGCTGCTTGCCTTCCTCAGCGTCCGGCCGACGACGGCTTGATGCACGGATACGAATCGAAATCGATCACCGCGAACGGCGTCTGCCCGCGGTGCAGCAGCACGCCCTCCACCGGCGAGAAGCGGTCCCACCAGTTCGGGGTGGTCGCGGTGGACTCGCTGGCGACGACGCGGCCGCCGGCCTTGACGATCACGGCGACGAACTTCGGCACGCCGACGCGGCTGAGCGTGTCCGGGTGCAGGAACACGTCGCTGAGGTGGCGGCCCTTCGCCAGGTTCACGTAGGTCACCGTGTTGCGGTACATCACTTCGGGATGCTTCGCGCTCTTCTCCACGTACACGTACGTCGTGAACTCCAGCTCGTCCGTCCATTCCGCGTCCGTCTCGAACTCCGTGCGCGCGCACCACCACGTCTTGGGCGCAGGGAGGCTCGGGCCGTGCTTGATTTCGAACGCGGGCGTCGTTTCCTTGACCGGCTTGAGCGAGCGGATTCTCACGCCGCCGGCCGAAACCGCGCCCCCGCCGCCCATGGCGGACATCGAAGGAGAGGAAGCGGCGGCGGTGGACGGCAACCGCGGCGGCAGCGCCAGCGCCACGGCGGCACTCCCCAGCAGCAGCGCACAGCAGACGGACCATTTCGCGACGCGGGAACGGGCGCAACTCTTCATGACAAACTCTCCTGTCCAAACCGTTTCATGCTAACCACGACATCCACACCGATGTCTTGCGTCCCACTATAGCCGCCCCCCCCGCCCACCGTCAACCGCCATTTTGCCCCACCCGCCGTTTTTGCGGCCACCGGAATTTTTTTTCCAATCATTGGAAAAACACCGAAAAATTTTTCCAATCGTTGGAAAACCCGCCCCGATTTTTCCAACCATTGGAAAACTTTTTTCCAATCATTGGAAAACCCGCCCCATCCGCTTTCCGCCACCGCCCCCGCCCGCCCTCCCTCCCGCGGCCGGACATCCCGCGCCCCCCGGCCCGGCCCTGCGCCCCCCACCCTCCCCCGTGCATCTCGCGAGATTATGGAAAACATGCGGAGAAACCGTGTTTTCCATGTCCATTCTCCTCCTTGAAAAAACTTCCGCCCCCCCCGAATGCCGCCCGCAATCCCGCCGCCACCATCCCCATCCACTACGTGATTCTGCAACGACCTTGAGCTTTGGAAACGCCTTGGGAGGGCCGCGCTTCGTCGCGGCCGCGCGACCGGGGTGTTCCTGTCATGTCCTTGAAGCGCCCTGTGGAGACGGCCCGGACGAAGCCGGGCCCTCCCGGGATAGGGCTGCACTTTTCTTTGTTTGCGCCAGGGCGGTTTCAAAAACAGTGTGGCTGGACCCGGGAGACGGGAGGGCCGCGCTTTGTCGCGGCCGTGTGCAAGGACGAAAAACAAGGCCCGGACGAAGCCGGGCCCTCCCCCCGGCTTGCGGCTACACTTTTTCTTAATTTGCTCTAGTACATCGCAAACGACACTCTTTCGCATGTTTTTGGGTAGGGCGGCGAGTCCCTTCGCCGCCGTGCGCCTGTCTTGCGCATGCATGGAAACGGAAAAAGCGGCTCGCGCCGCTTTTCCGTGCC
>JAFYAC010000079.1 GCA_017540905.1 Kiritimatiellia bacterium
ACCAGCCCATACACGCAGGTAACCGCGTAATCGCAGGTATAATCCCAGATATCCTCCGGGGTGTTCAGCCACCGGACGACCCCCTTGTAGCCAATCAGAAAAGCGGCCGTCAGGGCGAGGGCGGCCAGCAGCAGCGGCAGGGCGGTCGTTCGGTTCATGCGTGGGGCTCCTTTCCTTGGGTGGGTTGGTTTTGCAGGGGGCAGACTATACGCGGGTGGGGGGCGGAGGGCAAGCCGGGAGCGAAGGGGGACGACGAAACGACGAGACGGAGAGACGACGAAACGACGAGGGCGGGGAGGGGGTGTGGTTATGGGGGGAGGTGTGGTGGAAAAGAGATGGAAATGGAAGGGTTTTCTGTAATCTCGCGAGTGGGGACAAGGGGCGGGCGGGGGCGACGAGAGGACGGGGAGACGGGGAAACAGAGGGGGGGCGAAGCGGGGAGGGCAGGGGAAGCGCCGGGGGACGCGTCAGGTGCCGGGGGCGTGTTTGTTGCGGGAGAGGAGTTGGCTGATGGTGACGCAGGCGAAGGTGACGACGAGGAGGATCGTGGACAGGGCGTTGATGAGCGGCGGGGCGCCGTATTTGATCATGCTGTAGATGCGGATGGGCAACGTGGTGGAGCCGGGGCCCGCGACGAAGAAGGAGATGACGAAGTCGTCGATGGACAGGGTGAAGGCAAGCAGGCCGCCCGCGAGGATGCCCGGGGCCAGCATGGGGATCAGGACGCGCCAGAGGGTGGTCCACCATCCGGCGCCGAGGTCCTGGGCGGCTTCGATGATGGTGTAGTCGAAGTCCTGCAGGCGGGCGAGGACGGTCATGGCGACGTAGGAGAGGCAGAAGGTGACGTGGGCGAGGCCGATGGTGAACATTCCGAGCTGGATCTTCAGGGCGACGAAGAACAGCAGCATGGACAGGCCCATCAGGATCTCGGGGAGGACGAGGGGCATGTAGATGACGGAGTAGTGGACTTTCTGGAGGCGGCTGCCGGCGTAGCGGTGCAGGGCGAACGCGGCGGAGGTGCCGAGGATCATGGCGCCCAGGGTCGCGGAGGCCGCGATGACCAGGGTGTTGACGAGGGCGGACCAGATGTCGTCGCGCTGCATGAGGGCGATGTACCATTTGAGGGAGGTGCTCTCCCAATGGCCGCCGAACCGGGAGGAGTTGAAGGATTGGGCGACGAGGACGACGATCGGCAGGTAGAAGAACACCAGGACGGCCCAGGTGACGATGGCGGGGACGCGGGAGGGGCGCATGGTCAGACTCCTTCTTCGTTCGGGGCGCGGGTGTTCTTGCGGCGCAGGGCGCTGACGGCCACCATCGGGACGAGGACGGCCACGGACAGGAACGCGGAGAGTCCGGCGGCGTGCGGGAGGTTGCGGTCGACGAAGGTGCGCTGGGCGATCTTGTTGCCGATCATTTCGCTGGTGGGCCCGCCGACGATGTCCGGGATGACGTAGGAGCCGAGGGACGGGATGAAGACCATCAGGAAGGCGGTGAGCAGGCCCACGCGGATGCCGGGGAGGAAGACGGAGACGAAGGCGCGGAAGGAGCCGGCGCCCAGGTCCTTGGCGGCTTCGATGAGGCGGTAGTCGAATTTTTCGGCGGCGGCGTAGATGGGGAGGATGGCGAAGGGGAGTTCGGTGTAGATCATCACGAGGAGGACGGCGCCGGCGTTGTAGAGGAGGGAGGTGTCCGGGGAAATCAGGTGCAGCCAGACGAGGGCGTGCTTGAGGAAGCCGTCGGGATGGAGGAGGACTTTCCAGGCGAAGACGCGCACGAGGAAGCTCGTCCAGAAGGGCAGGATGACGAGCAGCAGCAGCCACTGGCGCAGGCGCGGGGAGACGCGCGAGAGGTAGTAGCTCATGGGCGTCGCGAGGAGGATGCAAAGGCCCGTCGTCAGGGCGCTCATCCAGATGGTCCGCCAGACGATGGCGGGGTAGTTGGGGTTGCCCAGGGTCTTGAGGGTCTCGAGGGTCCAGCCGGCGCCGATGCCGCCGTAGGGGTCGGAGGGGCGGAAGGTGATCGCGAAGACGAGGACCGTCGGGATGATGAAGAGCAGTCCCAGCCACACGAAGGAGGGCATCGTGACGAGCCACTCCGTCCAGGCGCGGGGTTTGGCGCGGCCGCTCATGTCCGGGCCTCTTCGGCCGCGGGCGCGGGCGCGGGTTCGACGGGGGTCTCGCCGACGGCTTCGGGCGGGAGCCGGAGGAGGTTCTCGTCCTGCTCGGAGTATTTCTCCAGCATGAAGCCGTCGTCGGCGTGCCAGGAAATCCAGACTTCCTCGCCCCACTTGATGGGTTTTTCGTCGAGGAAGAAGCGGGTGTGCTGGCGGACGATCGAGATGCGGTATTCGCCGACGCGGACCCAGTACTTGGTCTGGGAGCCGAGGTAGATGACGTCCTCGACGGTTCCGCGCAGCATGTTGACGTGGGGGCGGCGCTCGGGCTCCTCGCGCGAGATGGAGAGTTTTTCGGGGCGCACGGAGAGGAAGACGTGCTCGCCCTGCTTGATCTGCTTGTCGTTGAAGCATTCGAGGTCGGGGAGGTCGCCGATGACCAGGCGGGAGTAGTCCTTGTCCACGACGGCGGGGAGCATGCCGCGCAGGATGGCGCGCTGGTCGACCGGCTCGGCGACGGTGCCGTCGAAGAAGTTCGTGTCGCCGATGAACGCCGCGACGAAGCTCGTGCGCGGGGCCTCGTAGATCTGCGCCGGGGTGCCGAGCTGCTCGACGCGGCCGCTGCGCATGACCGCGATGCGGTCGGAAAGGCTCATCGCCTCGCCCTGGTCGTGCGTGACGTAGAGGAAGGTGATGCCCGCCTGGTCGTGGATGAGGTCCAGCTCGATCAGCATGCGCTGGCGGAGCTTGAGGTCGAGGGCGGCGAGGGGTTCGTCGAGCAGCAGCACGCGCGGCTGGTTCACCAGGGCGCGGGCGATGGCGACGCGCTGCTTCTGGCCGCCGGAGATCTGGTCGGGCTTCTTCCAGGCCTGGTCCTCCATCTGGATGAGGGCGAGCATCTTCTCGACGCGCTCCTTGATGTCCTTCTTGGAGCACTTGGCGACGCGCAGGCCGAAGGCGATGTTGTCCCAGAGCGAAAGGTGCGGGAAGAGCGCGTAGTTCTGGAAGATGGTGTTGACCTTGCGCTGGTAGGGGGGGATGTCCGTGATGTCCTGCCCGTCGAGCAGGATGCGGCCGGAGTCGGGCGACTCGAAGCCCGCCAGCATCCGCAGGAGCGTGGTCTTGCCGCAACCGCTGGGGCCGAGCAGGGAGAAGAACTCGCCCTGCTTGACGGAAAGCGACACGTGGTCGGACGCCTTGATGGCGCCGTAGTTTTTCGAAACGTCGACGAACTCCAGGAACTCGCTCACGGTCCTGTATCCTCCATGGTGGATGGTTTGGTTGGACGGCGGCGGCGCCACGCGGCGTGCCGATGAACGCGGGGCATTATGGGAGGCGCGGGGGGCAATGCAAGAAAACTTTCGGGGAAAAGGGAACGGGCGGCCCGGCGGAGCGGGCCGGAGCAAGACCCGTACGGGCGGGCGGTGGAAAGAGGGCTACTCCTTGGTCCAGATGCGGGTGTTGAGGTCGAGGGAGGAGACGAGGGAAACGTAGGGGGAGATGGAGCGGAGGAGGGCGGCGGCCAGGGCTTCGGCGGTGGAGGCGGAGGTTTTGCGGAGGTAGGCGGGGGCGTCGGGAAGGGCCAGGGCGATGCAGCCGTCGTGGAAGGCGGCGCGGAGGCCGCGGTGTTTGCAGCCAAGTTGCGTCAGGCGGTCCATGAGGGCCGGGGAGAGGACGTAGCGGGCGTCTTGCTGGGAGTCGGAATAGACGGCGAACATGCGCTCGAATTCGGGGCTTTCCAGCTCCACCAGCTTGCCGCGGTTGCCGGCGTTCTGCATCCAGCGGCCCAGACGCTTGCCGAAGAGGCGTTCGGCGGTGTCGGGGACGACGCGGGTGCGGGAATGGAAGTGTTTGTTGAAGTCGGCGATGAACCAGACGCCGGAAAAGACGGTCGTGCGGTTCTCGGTTTCGTTGCCGTCGGAGTCGGTCTCGATTTCGACGTTTTCGGAAAGGACGCGGGCGAAGTGGAAGGAGGTGGAACCTTCCTTGCCGCCGACGAGGTCGCCGGAGTCATATTCGTCGCCGGAGGGATAGAGGCCGCTGGCGAGGATGACGGATTCGGGGATGCCGGCGCCGGGAAGGTACTGGCCTTCGTCCAGGGCGAGTTCGACGGTGCGGCGGACGAAGCGGCCGAAGCAGGCGGCGGCGCGGTCGCTTTGGGTGGAGAGGCGGAACAGGCGGGTGACGGCGAAGATGGCGAGCCCGATGCCGGCCACGGCGGGGACGATGGCGGCGGTGGCGCCGTTTTTGTCGAACAGGGCGGAGCAGGAGCCGAACAGGAGCAGGACGGCGAAGAGGGATGCGGCGGCGGCGGTGCAGCCGAGGGGCGCGCGGGCTTCTTCGGCGGCGCGCATTTCGGCGAACAGCGCTTCGAGGGACGGATCGGCCGAAAGGACTTCCCGGGCGGTGCGCATGGGGGGGCAGGGGCGGGGGAAATCCGCGTCGGGGCGGCGGCGCTCGGCGGCGTCCGCGGAAAGCCAGGTGCGGGGGGCGAAGCCGAAGGCGCCCGCGACGAGGGAGGCGGGGAAGGATTGGACGGTGTCGTTGTAGGAGGTGACGGCGGCGTTGAAGAAGCGGCGGGCGGCGGCAAGCTGTTCTTCGATTTCGGCCAGGGAGCGCTGGAGGTGGAGGACGCCCGCGGAGGCCTTGAGGTCGGGGTAGGCTTCGACGGCGGCGAAGACGGTTTCCATGGCGCGGGCGGCTTCGTCGGAGAGGGGGGCGCAGCGGGCGGGGGGCGCGGCGAGGGCTTCGGCGCGGATGGCGGTGAGGCGCTCGAGGAGGGCGCGTTCGTGGGTCATATAGCCCTTGACGGCGGCGACGAGGTTGGGGATGAGGTCGAAGCGTTTCTTGAGTTGGACGTCGACGCCGCTTTCGGCGTTGTTGACGGCGTTGCGCTTGGTGACGAGGGTGTTGTAGACGAGGAGGAGCCAGAGGAGGACGAGGGCCGCGATGGCGGCCAGCCAGGCGAGAGGGGGGCTCATGGGCGGGCTCCCGGGGGCGGGGGGATGGCGGGGGCAGTGGCTGGGAGATGGATGGGGTGCATGGAGGGAAACGTGCGCAGAGCGTGGTGAAAGCGGTTGCGGGGATGGCGGTTACGCGGTCCAGTCTTCGACAGGGAGGGAGGAAACGCGGCCGAAGTGGGCGAGGTTGTGGGTGACCAGGCGGCAACCTTCGGCCAGGGCGGAGGCGGCAATGAGCATGTCCATGTTGCCGATGGGCCGGCCGGTGGACTCCAAATGGACGCGGATCGCGGCGTAGCGGTCCGCCGCGGCTTCGGTCCAAGGCAGGATGTCGACGAGATCAAGGAAGCACGTAACGGCTTCCGTGATGCGCGGCGAGCCCTTTTTCAGAGCCCCGAAGCGGAGTTCGGCGGCGGTGATGGCCGATACGCAGAGCGCGTCCGAATGCCGCTGGAAGGCCGCCCGGAGTTTTGCGTCACCGCCACGGATGGCGAAACTGCATGTGTCCGTGTCGAGCATGAAGCGGGGCGGGGTCACGCGAAGGGGAGCCTTTCCTGCGGGCGTTGGGCGGCGGTGCGGTCCAGGGTGAAGTCGGGACAGGCGTGGTCGCGGAAGAAGTCCGCCCAGGTGTTGCCCTTCGCCGGGGACAGCAGCAGGGAGTCGCCCCGACGGCGGACGACCACTTCAGGGCAATGGAACCGGAATGCCTTTGGAATCCGGACGGCTTGGGACCGCCCCGTCATGAAAACTTTTGTCGTGGTCATCGGTGTGCCTTCCGCAAGGGAGTTGATACATGGCAAAAGATGCATATCATCCGGGAAAAGTCAATGCCGATCCCAGGGGGGGCGCGGCGGGCTGACAGCCCGCCGTCAGGACGGGGAAATCAGCCCTTGAAGACGAAGAATTTGCGGAGGGCGTAGTTGATGGCGAGGGAGCAGACCATGTTGGCGCCGAAGGCGTAGGTGGTCTGGATGCCGAATCGGTCGATGAGGACGCCCATCAAGAAGGTGCCGAGGCCCACGCTGATCGCGGAGACGGCGAAGAAGAGGAGGAACTCGACCACCATGGAGTGGCGGCCGGGCTTGAAGACGAAGAGGCGGTTGATGATGTAGCAGACGGTGTTGGAGACGAGGAAGGCGATGATGTTGCAGAAGACCGCGTTGCGGGCGCGGAGGGTTTCCTCCACCACCGGGGCGGCGAGGCCGAAGAGGCGGATGAGGATGTCGTCGGAGGCGACGCACGGGAAGACGAAGAATCCCGCCAGGAAGAAGGTCAGGATGTGGACGGCGGTGGCGATGCCGCCGGCCACGGCGTACTTGAGGAACTGGACGACGGGATTGGCGTCGCGGGAGAGGATTCTGGCGACGAGGGAGGCGGGGCGGGATTCTTCGGTCATGGTCACTTGGCCCAGTCGAGGATTTCCTGCGGGAGGGGGGTGACGTCCTTGAGGGTGCAGTCGATGTCGGTACCGTCCTCGGAGGGCATGGGGAAGACGTCGCCGGGTTTCTTGCCGGCTACGTTCTTGGCGATGCGGGTGTTGGAGGAGATGATGTGCATCTCGGGCACCTGGTCCCACTCGCCGAGGATGTGGTAGGTTTCTTCGTGGCCGTCGGGCCAGGCGACGTGGATGGTGGAGCCGACGCCGGCGACGCCCTGCGGGGCTTCGGAGAAGTCGGTGGGACGGACTTTCGCGATCTGGCTTTCGAGGTCGGCGCGGCGGGCGAGCAGGACGGCCTGCATGTCCTTGGCGGCCTTGTACTCGAAGTTCTCGGAGAGGTCGCCGTAGCTGCGGGCGACGGCGATTTCGCGGGAGTTCTCGGGGATGTCCACGTTGATGAGCTTTTCGAGGCGTTCGACGCGGTCGCGGTAGGAGCGGTGGGAGGTGACGGAGCCGTAGCTGGCGGCCGGGGCCTCGGAGGTGGAGGATTCGCCCGTGACGATGGATTCGAGGTGCGGGAACTGCTTGATGATCTTGGCCTGCATGGTCTGGCGGTCGAGGCCGGTCCAGGCGGTGGAGAGGCAGAGCTGGCGGAAGAAGTCCTGCTGGCGGCCGCGGGTCATGCCTTCGAAGACGGCCTGGAGGACTTCGGGGGTTTCGAGGCGCTCTCGGAGGAGTTTCTTGGTCTTGAGGCGGTCGCCGGAGTAGTCTTTTTCGAGCTCGGCGACGGCGAGGGGCGCCAGGGCGGTGGGTTGCGGGAGGTCCCATGCGGTGGCCTGGTCGCGGTGGCGGAAGATCCAGAGGAGCATCTCTTCGGTGGCCAGGTGGCGCGCGCAGTCGTCGATGAAGAGCTTGCGGATTTCTTCGCCGGAGCCCTTCTCGATCATCAGGTCGATGGCGTCGCAGAGGGCGTTGTAGTGGAGGTCGTGGAGGTGGTTGAGGACGAGCGAGCGGACGGCGTCGGGATCGATGCCCTGGAGGAAGGCGAGCGCGGGCGCGATGTCGCGGACGGGCAGGTCGTGGAGCAGCGGGATGAAGGTCTTGCCGGAGAGGAAGGAGCGGGCGGCGGCCGGCCAGTCGCAGTCGGCGGGGTCGAGCTTGAACTGGGCGGCGAGGAGGGTTCCCGCCATCTTGGTGCCGGGCTGGCGGCTGGTGGCGCCCAGAATCACGAACGCGAGGCGGTTGGCCAGCACGCGCTTGCGGGCGGGCGGGATGGCGGAGACGTCGGCGACGGAGGACTTGAGTTCGGTGACGAGGCGCAGGATGGTCTTGATGTCGCGCTCGGCGCCGAGCTTGTCGTACCAGGCTTCGTCGTAGCCGGAGGCGGAGTCCTTCATGCGGATCGGGTCGGTGCGCTTGGAGGGTAGGTCCACGAGCGGGTCCTTCTTGAGTTCCTTGCGCGCGGCGTCCCAGAAGGATTTCCAGTCGCCTTCGAGCACGACGCCGCCCTGCACCAGTTTTTCCTGGAGGGCCGCGGCGGAGAGGGGGCCGAAGCTGGAGAGGGCTTCCTTGACGACGCCGGCGGGATTGGTGCGGACCTGCTGCATGACGCTTTCGCGGTCGGCGTGGAGCTTGGCGAGGATGTGGTCGGGGCCGAGGAGTTCGAGCGACTCGGCGGCGGCCTTCATGGGGAGCATGTGGTTGGGGCGGCCGGCGAACTGGATTTCGATGCGCTTGTAGAGGGCGTCGGACTTCTTGACGATGCCGAATCCCCAGGTGCGGTGGAGGCAGAGGGCGCCGGAGTGGAGGCCGTGGAGGAGGCGGAGGCGGCGTACGCATTCGCGGGCGGCGAGGTGCTGGCCGAAGCCGGCCTCGGAAAGGAGCGCGAGCATGTGGGGGTTGGAGCCGGCGACGACGTCGGCCGCCATGAGCCAGGCCTTGGGGGACATGGTGTTGGCGGGGGTGTGGTCGGCGCGCCACTTGAGCAGGTCGATGCCGGCGGGGATGTCGCCGAGCTTGGCGAGGGATTCCTGGGCGAGGGGGGCCCAGTCGGTGAAGACCTTGGGGGAGCCGGCGGCGAGGCCCTCTTCCAGCGCCGCGATCCATTCGGCGGCGTCGGCGCCGTTCTCGGCCATGGCGGCCATGCGTTGTTCGAGTTGTTCCAGGTTAGCCGTATCAGTCTCGCTCATGTGACGTGCTCCTCCAAAAATGGTTTCCGTCATGAAAGCAGGGGGCGGAAGGGATTGCAAGAAAAACCGTTCGGGGAATTGGCGTTTTTTGCGCGGCGGGGAGCGGAGGGGGAAGCCGCGCCGCGTCCGGCGCGGGGCGGGACCTCGGGAAACGGAAAAACGCGCCGTTTCCGGCGCGGAGGGGAAGAAGGAAGTGGGTCAGCGGGGTTTTCCGGCGGCCTTGAGTTCGCCGAGGGTCCGGATGGTGAAGAGTTCGAGGAGGGCGGCGGCATCCATGTTCTCGCCGCCGGTCATGGCGACTTGCAGGTCCACGGCGGCGTTGTACCAGCGGAACCAGCGGGCGGCGGGGAGGCGGGCGGCGCGGGAGGCCTTCTGGGCGGCCGCGAAGGGAACCATTTTGCGGGGGTCGGAGGAGAGGCGGGAGAGGACGGCCTCGCCTTCGGGGGGGACTTGCCAGCGGAGGAAGCGGTCGCCGGAAAGCTTGGCCCAGCCGCGGGTGATGCAGTCGGAGAGGACCGTCATGTCGCGCAGGGCGTTCTGGAGGTTGACGAGGAGGGCAACGGGGTTTTCGTTCTGGGCGAGGAGGCGGCGCAGGGCGTCGAGGGTGGCGGGGAGGTTGGTGGTGCAGAATGCGTTGGAATAGTCCCAGAAGGCGCTGGTCTTGTAGGAGGCGACCATGAGCTGGACGTCGGCGAGGGTGATGGAGGTGCGGTCGCCGAGGTAGAGGTAGAGCTTTTCGATTTCGCTTTCGGCGAGGCGGAGGTTGTAGCCGACGCGGGAGACGAAGGCGGCATGGGCGTCGCCGCGGAGGGTCAGGCCGCGGGCGGCGAGGAGTTCGTCGAGGCGCGGGAGGAAGGCGTCGGCGGCTTCGGCGGGCTTGGTGGCTTCGTTGAATTCGTGGACGGTGCCGAGGGAGAGGAAGGTCTTGAAGAAGGTGGTGCTCTTGTTGACCTTGTTGGTGAGGAGGACGAAGGATACTCCGTCGGGGAGGCCGGCCTTGAGGATGTCCACCATGCGGGCGGTGGCGGCCTTGACGTCGGCGAAGCGCCCGGGGTCGGTGAGGGGGTCGAAGAACGGGGCGCCCTTGAGGTAGACCGTCTTGCGCCCGCCGAGGAACGGGGCGGTCAGGAGGGCCTGCATCGTGTTCTGGAGGATGGCGGTGACGACGTCGGCGGTCTTCTCCTCGCCGCCGGGGACGATGGTTTCGAGCCCGAACGCCTGCTCCTCAGGGGGGCAGAGGGCGGCGACGATTTCTTCGGCCTTGCGGAGGGCGGAAAGGTCGTCGGACCCGCAGACGAGATGGATGGGGGCCTTGGGGGCGGAAGAGGGGGTGGTTGTGGCTTTCTTGGGAGGCATGGGGCGGTTATAGCACAGGCGGGGGCGGAAGGGAAGGGCGGGTGGGGGGCGGTCGGTGGTTATGGGGGGAGGATGGGGGTGGAGAATGTGGAAAACAATGTGTTTTCTGTAATCTCATTGCATGGATGAAAAGGGGGGGAGCGGGAGAGGAGAGGAGGGGGGGCGATCAGATGTGTTCGGGGGGGGTGAGGGGGGCGCGGCGGCCTTCGCGCCAGCCTTCGAGGAAGGGGCGGAAGCCGTAGCGGTGGCCTTCGAGGACCATGCGGGCGAGGATGTAGAGGAAGGCGGCGGGGCCGGTCAGCCAGGGATGGTTGGCGTGCTTGCGGAAGAGGATGGCGGTGCTGCGGCCGTACTGCTTCCAGAAGAACGGGTTCGGGGTGCCGACGCCGGTGCTCTTGGAAACCTTGTGCCACATGCGGGCCTCGGGGACGAAACGGATGCCGACGCGGGCTTCGAGGGCGCGGATGCTGAGGTCGTAGTCGTCGCACATGATGAAGTAGTCGCCGTCGAGGAGGCCGACTTCGGCTAGGAAGCGGCGGGAGAGGAGGAGGGCGCAGGAGGTGGCGTAGCGGAGCGTGCGGGGGGAGTCGAAGGAGCCGTCGTCGGGATGGCGGGTGCCGCGCATGACCACGGCGGGCGGGAAGGGGCGGAAGCGGGAGCCGGCGGACCAGATGACGTTGCGGTCGGCGTAGTAGAGGATCTTGGGGACCCAGACGCCGGCGGAGGGATTGGCTTCGGCGTCGGCGAGGAGGTGTTTGACGCAGGCGGGATCGACGATGGTGTCGTTGTTGATCATGAAGACGTATTCGGCGCCGTGTGCGGCGGCGTACTTGAGGCCTTCGTTGAAGCCGCGGGCGAAGCCGAGGTTGGCGCCGTTTTCGAGGACATGGGCGGAGGGGAAGGCGGCGCGGACCTTTTCGGGGGAGCCGTCGGAGCTGGCGTTGTCGACGAAGAGGAGGGTGTAGGGTCCGCCCTCGGAGGCGGCGAGGCTTTGGAGGCACTCGAGGGTGTCGTCGATGTGGTTGTAGCCGAGGGTGACAATCCAGACGTTGGAGGGGTTCACGGTGCAATCTCCTTGTTTTCCTGCAACTTCCGCCAGATGTGGAGGAACCAGGGGGTGAAGAGGGAGGGGGTGGCGGCGATGGCCGCGGCGATTTCGGGGGCGGTCCAGAAGCGGGTTTCGCCGACTTCGGCGGGGTCCGGGGCGAGGGGAAGGGCGTCGGGGAGGAGTCCGGCGAGGACGTGGTCGTATTCCCACTCGGAGAGGCCTTCGGCGGGGGAATCTGCGCGGTACTCGAAGGCGAAGCGCTCGGCGAGGGGGACGGAGACGCCCAGTTCCTCGCGCAGGCGGCGCGCGGCGGCCGCGGGGACGGTTTCGCCGGGGCGCGGATGCGAACAGCAGGCGTTGGTCCAGAGGTTGGGGAAGTGGTACTTGCCGGCGGCGCGGCGCTGGAGGAGCCAGCGGCCCCGCCCGTCGAAGAGCAGCACGGAAAAGGCGCGGTGGCGGTGCCCGCCGTCGCGGTGGGCGGCGAGTTTTTCCATGCGCCCGGTTTCGCGGTCGGAGGCATCGACGAGGATGACGGTTTCGGGAAGAGGCTGGGTTTTCATCTGGCGGGATAGTAGCACGGAGGGGCGGGGGGCGGAATGGAAAAGAATGGGAGGCGGGGCGGGGGGAGACCGTCCGACGGAGCGGCCGGGGGCGGAACCGGTAAGGGGGGGCGGGGGAGGAGGAAGGGGGGATTATTGGGCGAGTTCGAACTCGATTTCGAGGTCGATGGGGCCCTTGATGCCGGCGGGGAGGGCGCGCATGGCCTTTACGGTGCGGACGGCCTTGAGGACGGAGCCGTCCATGGTGGCGTTGCCGGAGGATTTGAGGATCTTGCCGTTGCCGACGCGGCCGTCCTGCTGGATGGTGATCTGCACGGTGGCCATGAGGCCGGGGAGGTTCTTCAGGGATTCGGGCTGCTGCCAGGCGGCGTAGAGACGGTCGCGGACGTGGTTGGAGTAGGCGCCGAGCTTCTGGGCGGAAGGGTCGTCGGGGATGACGGTGGAGGAGCCGATCTTGGCGCCTTTCTTGAGGAGGTCTTCGATCTGCTTCTGTGTCAGGACGGGGCCTTTTGGGGCGGGGGCGTTGGGTGGGGTTTGGGTGCGGACGACGCGGTTGTTCTGCTTGATGACCTTCGGGGGCTTGGGCTTGGGCGGTTCGGGCGGCTTGGGGGCTTCTTTTTTGGGTTGCTCGGGCTTGGGGGTTGGCTCGGGAATGTTGTCGGGGGGAGGCGGGGGCGGCGGTTCGGGCGCGGGCGCGGGGGGCGCCGGCTCGGGCGGCTGGGGGGCGGGTGGTTCCGGTTCGGCCGGGGGGACGGCGACGGTGAATTCGACGAACATCAGCTTGGGATTGGGCTTCTTGGAGGTGCATCCCTTGCCCATCAAGGTGGTGCCCAGCAGCAGGGCGGCGAGCAGGCCGTGGAGCACGAGGCTGGCGGCCAGGCTGGCTTTGTAGCGTCTGCGGGCGGGGCGGTGCATGGAGGGTCAGGGGGTGGCGGGGTCGGTGACGAGGGCCATGCGGGTGATGGAGGCGTCGTGGAGGATGCGCAGGACGGCGACGACTTCGCGGTAGGGGAGCGATTCGTCGGCGCGGACGAGGATGGTGGCGTCGGGGTCGCCGGAAGCGAGGGTCTTGAGCTCGGCGGCCAGCATGTCGGGGGTGCTGGGGAGGTCGTCGTAGTAGAGCTCGGCCTTGGCGTCGATGGCGACGGTGTGGGTGTCCTGCCGGTCGACGTCCTGGGCCTTGCCCTTGGGGAGGCGCAGGGGGATGCCCTGCTCGATGAGCGGGAAGGTGATCATGAAGGTGATCAGCAGCAGGAACGTCAGGTCGATGAGGGGAGTCATGTTGATCTCCCGGATCTGGCGCACGCGGCCTGCGGAGTGGCGGCGGGGCATGGCGGCGGGCTCCGGTCAGTCCTCGTTGAGGAAGGTCTGCTGCAGGCGCGAGGCGAACTTGTCGGGGAAGTTTTCGAGCTGCACGCAGAGGAACTGGATGCGGGAGGCGAGGAAGTTGCTGCCGAAGGCGGTGGGGATGGCGACGAAGAGGCCGACGACGGTGGTCAGCAGGGCGCTGGCGATGCCCGGCGCGACGGCGGAAAGGTTGGCCATGCCTTCGCGGCCCATGCCCTCGAAGGCGCCCATGACGCCCCATACCGTTCCGAAAAGGCCCATCATCGGGGCGATGGTGTAGGCCGAGCCGAGGAAATCCATGTGCGATTCGAGGAGGTTGGCCTGGTCGGCGGCGGAGCACTCGGCGGCCTTGCGGATGGCGTCGATCTGGAGCGGGGTGAGGTGTTCGACGGAGAAATTGATTTCGCTGAGCTGGCGGTTGTGGCGGGCGGCGCGCGCGGTGATTTCGCGCTGGGTGGCGCGGCAGGCCTCGGCGTAGACGCAGGCCATGGGGCTGTCGGGGAATTGTTCGAGGTCGCGGTGGACGTACATCTCCAGGGGGTGCGACTGGCGCTCGAAGGCGCGGAAGAAGCGGACGTCCTGACCGGCGCACTGGCGCAGTTCGAGGTACTTCTGGGCCATGAGGGTCCAGACGGTGACGGAGGCGACCATGAGCCCGACGACGATGACCTTGCCGAGCACGTCGGAAATGAGGAACGAGTAGAAGACACCCGCAAGCGGCGGGCAGGCGAAAATGGGGAAGGAGGGCATTGGGGACCTTTCTTGGGGGATGGCCGCCGGCGGGGCGGAACGGGTGGCGGGGAAGGGGAGGGACGGGGCGGGTCAGAAGGAGACGGTGGATGGCGGGGCGGTGAAGGAGGAGTAGGTGGCGGTGGCGTTTTCGAGGCGGAACACCGCGGTGCGGCCGTCGTCCTCGGAGTACATGGAGCGGAGGGCGGGATTGGCGTCGAGGACGGCCGCGATGGCCTCGCGGCGGGTGTCGGGGACGGCATCGGCGTCGATGCGGACCCACTGGTCGCCGGAAGGCTTGAGGGCGCAGATTTCGATGCGCGGCGAGGCCGTGAGCTGGCGGTAGACGGGCTTGAAGTTGCCGGTCTGGATGTAGATGGCGCCGTCCCACAGGGCCAGCGCGCCGAAGGGGCGCACGCGCGGGACCGCTTCGCCTCCGTCGGACACGTCCACGGTGGCCAGGAAGAACGCCTTGCACCCGCGGAGGAAGGAATACGCGGCGGCGCGGGCCTCGTCCGCCGCCCCGGCGGGGGCGGCGTCGGGCGGTGCGGCCCGGACTGCCGCGGAAAGGGCAACGAAGGCCATCGCGGCCAACGAAAGGAATTTGGGAACCTGCTTCATGGTCGCTGGAATCTACAGGCCGCATGCCCTCCCCGCAAGGATGAAATGCGCACGGGCGCATCCCCGCAAATCCGGGGTTGGGAAAACGCCGGCGGCGGCGTATGATGGTTCCCGGAAGAACGAGAAAGGATGTCCAGCATGAAGAAATCGGATGCGGTGGCGCTGTTGCGCCGGTTGGTGTCGCTGCCCAGCGTGGAACCCACGCAGACGGACCGGCCGGGGGAGATCGGCGGGGAGGCGCGCATGGCGGACTTCTTCGCCGGGTACATGGCCGACCTCGGGTTCGCCATCGAGCGGCAGGAGGTCCTGCCCGGGCGGTGCAACGTCATCGCGCGGCGCGGGCCGGCGGATCCGAAGCGCACCTGGCTGCTGGAGTCGCACATGGACACCGTCGGCATCGACGGGATGCTCCACGATCCGTTCGCCGGCGAAGTCCGCGACGGCCGCCTCTACGGCCGCGGTGCCGCCGACTGCAAGGGCGCCATGGCCGCCGCGATGGACGCGCTCGCGCGAATCGACCTCGACGCCGTGGCCGCGCGCGGCGACGCCATCCTCTACGTCGGCGCCATGGGCGAGGAAACCGGCAACAACGGCGCCCGCGCCGTGCTGCCGCTCCTGCCGGAGCGCATCAGCCGGACCATCGTGCTGGAACCGACCGAGGCGCAGGTCGTGCACGCCAGCAAGGGAATCGCCGCGCTCGAAATCGACTTCACGGGGCGCTCCGCGCACGGCTCGAACCCCGAGGTCGGCCTCAACGCCATCTACGCCGCGATGGAGTTCGTCGCGCGCCTCAAGGCCTACGCCGCCGCCGAGGCCGCCGCGCACCGGCATCCGCTCGTCGGCGCGCCGTCGATGAACGTCGGCGTCATCCGCGCCGGCATCGCGCCGAACGTCGTGCCGCCCGCCTGCCACCTCGAACTCGACTGGCGCGTGGTGCCCGGCGAGGACATCGAGGACGTCAAGACCGCGCTCCGCGGCATCCTCGCCGACATGGTCCGCGAAGGCCTCTGCCTCGACGCGGCGCTGGAGCAGACCCAGCAGAACTGCCCGCTGGTGACGCCGGGGGATTCGCCGCTGGTGCGCGAACTGGTGGCGGCCTGCCGCGCGTCGGGGCTCGACAGCGCCCCCGGCGGCGTCCGCTGGTGCTGCGACGGGTCGGTGTTCTGCCCGCGTTCCGACGAGACGGTGGTCTTCGGTCCCGGCAGCATCAAGCAGGGCCACGCCACCGTCGAATACATCGCCACCGCCGAACTCGAAGCCGCCTCCGACGCCCTCGCGCGGCTGTTGGCCGGCGGCGCCGGGTGAAGCGCGCCATGAACGCCGAACGTCTCAAGATCCGCCTCAACCGCACTCTCCGCCGCATCGCCGCCGGGCCCAGGCTGCACCGCGTCGACCGCCATTCCATCCCCCCGCGCAACCCCGGCGAGGTATGGCTGTTCATGGTCTGCCGCAACGAGGCGCTCCGCCTGCCCTGCATGCTCGAACACCATTTCAGGCTCGGCGTCACCCGGGTATTCCTTCTCGACAACGCCTCCTCCGACGCCACCACCGACCTCGTACGCGACGATTCCCGGGTCCACGTCTACCGCACTTCCCAGTCTTTCGCCGGGAACAAGATCGCCTGGCAGGAACTCCTGTTGCGCCGCCACGGAATCGGCCACTGGAACCTCGTCCTCGACGCGGACGAACTCCTCGCCTACCCCGGCATGGACTCCGTTCCCCTTCCCGAATACGTCCGCCGTCTCGATGCGGAAGGCGCCGAAGCCATCCATGCGCTTTTCATCGACATGTATTCCCGCGGGCCCATCCGGCAACTCCGCTACGCCCCAGGGCAGGACCTCCTGGCCGCCGCCCCCTGGTTCGACCCCGACGGCTACGTGAAAATTCCCTACCGCCAGGTCTTCGGTTCGGGCAAGGGGTCCACCTTCGTCTGCATGGGCGGGGCGCGCGCCCGCGCCTTCGGCGGCGAATTCGGCTGCTCCAAGATTCCCCTCCTCAAGTACCGTCCGGGCCAGTTCCTGCGCCTGGGATTCCATACCATCGAAGGGGCGCGCCTTTCCTCCCACCAGGCGGCCGTCCTCCACTTCAAGTACCTCCAGGATTTCCACGAAAAAGTTTCCCGCGAATCCTCCCGCAACGTTTATTGGAACGGCGCCGCGGAATACAAGGCCTATGCGGCGCTCCTCGAAAAGAACCCCGACTTCACCCTCTGGCATCCCGGGGCGGTGCGGTACGAGTCGTGGCGGTCGCTGGCCGACGCCGGGTTGGTTTTCTGACGCCCCTCCGGCGGCTACTCGTCGAAGAGGGAGAGCTGGTCGCCGAGGGTGAGCTTGGGTTTGCGGGCGCGGGGTTGGGCGAGGCGGGCCTGGCCGAGGTCGCCGAGTTCGTTTTCTTCGAGGTTCGCAAGGATTTCTTTCGCGCGGGCGACGACTTCGGGGGGAAGGCCCGCCAGGCGCGCGACCTGGATGCCGTAGGATTTGTCGGCGGCCCCCGGTTCGATGCGGCGCAAGAACACGATGCGGTCGCCTTGTTCGCTGACGCGGACGTTGTAGTTCTTGACGCCCGGCAGGGAGAGGGCGATGTCGGTCAGTTCGTGGTAGTGGGTCGCGAAGAGGGTCTTGGCCTTGACCGCTGGGGTGTTGTGCAGGTGCTCGACGACGGACCAGGCGATGGAGATTCCGTCGAAGGTGCTGGTGCCGCGGCCGATTTCGTCGAGGACGATCAGGGAGGAGGGGGTGGCGTTGTTGAGGATGTTCGCCGTCTCCTGCATCTCGACCATGAAGGTGGAGCGCCCGCGGACGAGGTCGTCGCCGGCGCCGACGCGCGTGAATACGCGGTCGATGACGCCCATGCGCAGGGTGTCGGCCGGGACGTAGGCGCCCATCTGGGCCATGATGACGATGAGCGCGACTTGCCGGATGTAGGTGGATTTGCCGGCCATGTTGGGGCCGGTGATGATCATGATCTGGTTGTCGCCGCGGTCGAGGAGGGTGTCGTTGGGGACGAAGCGGGCGGCGTCGGGCAGGCGCTCGATGACGGGATGGCGGCCGCCGCGGATTTCGAGTCCGTCGCCGTCGGTGATCTCGGGGCGGGCGTAGCGGCAGACCTGGGCGCGCTCGGCGAAGGAGGAGAGGACGTCGAGGGCGGCCAGGGCGTCGGCGGTGCGCTGGATGGCGGCGGTCTTGGCGACGACGCGGTCGCGCAGGGTTTGGAAGAGTTCGTTTTCGAGGGCGATGGCTTTTTCTTCGGAGCCGAGGATTTTTTCTTCGTATTCCTTGAGTTCGGGCGTGACGAAGCGTTCGCCGGTGGCGATGGTCTGGCGGCGGACGTAGTCGGGGGGGACCTGGGAGAGGTTGGTTTTGGTGACTTCGATGAAGTAGCCGAAGACTTTGTTGTAGCGGACTTTGAGGGACTTGATGCCGGTGCGGGCGGCTTCGCGTTCCTGGAGCTGGGCGATCCAGTCCTTGCCCTGGGTGGAGGCGGAGCGGAGTTCGTCGAGGCGCGGGGAGTAGCCGACGCGGATGTAGCCGCCGTCGCGGAGGAGGGCGGGCGGGTTGTCTTCGATGGCGCGCGCGATTTCGTCGGCGAGTTCGGGCTGGGGCTCGACGCGCGCGGCGAGGTCGGCGAGGAGCGGCGGCGCGGGCGCGATCTTGGCCAGGCGTTCGAGGAGGTCCGGTATGCGCTGGAGGGAGGCGCCCAGGGCCCGCAGGTCGCGGGGGTTGCCCGTGGTGGAGGAGAGGCGGGAGAGAAGGCGCTCGATGTCCTTGACGCCGCCCAGGGCGTCGCGGAAGGCGTCCGCGGCGCGCCGGTCGGCGAGGAAGGCCGCCACGGCGTCGTGGCGCGCGGCGATGGGGGCGCGGCGGCGCAGGGGCCGCACGAGCCAGTCGCGCAGCAGGCGGGAGCCCATCGCGGTGCGGGTGGTGTCCATGGCCTGCAGGAGCGTGGAGGGGGCGTCGGCGCGCGGCGGGGTGCGGGTGGCGACGAGGTCGAGGTTGGCCAGGGTGGATTCGTCGAGGGCCATGGCGTCGCCGCCGTCGCGCAGGAGGATGCGGCGCACGTGGCCGGCGGCGCGGTGGAGGTCGCGCGTGACGTACTGGAGGAGGGCGCCCGCGGCGCCGGCGCCGGCGGGATGGCCTTCGCAGCCGAAACCCGCGAGGGACTGCACGCCGAAGTGGCGGCAGAGGGCGGCTTCGGCGGAGGGCGGGTCGAACATCCAGTCCTCGCGCACCGCCAGCGCGAAGGAGCCCGCCGCGGCGCGCAGCCGCGCCATGAAGGGCGCGTCGCCCGCCAGCGATTCGGGGAGCAGCAGCTCGGGCGGGGCGTAGCGGACGAGTTCGTCGAGGAGCGGCGCGGGGTCGGCGGCCTCTTCCATCCAGAAGGAGCCGGTCGAGAGGTCGAGCATCGCCAGGCCGTGGAGGGCGCCGGCGTGGAGCAGGCAGGCGAGGTAGTTGGGGCGGGCGGCGTCGAGCATCGCGTCGTTCAGGACCGTGCCCGGCGAGACGATGCCCGTGATCTCGCGCTTGACGAGGCCCTTGGCGGTGCGGGGGTCCTCCATCTGGTCGCAGAGGGCGACCTTCTTGCCGGCGCGGATGAGCTTGGAGAGGTAGAGCTCGGCGGCGTGGTAGGGGACGCCGCACATCGGCAGGTTCTGGCGCTTGGTGAGGGTCAGGCCGAGGATCGACGACGCGGTGATGGCGTCCTCGGAGAACATCTCGTAGAAGTCGCCGAGGCGGAAGAACAGGATGGTGTCGGCGTCGAGCTCCGCCTTCGCGCGGAGGTACTGCTGCATGACCGGGGTGGAGGTGCTGGACGGGGTGTCGCTCATGTCGCGGGGATGGAACCAAAAAACGGGCGGGCGCGCAAACCCGGAGTTGCGGGGGAGAGAGGGAAAAGCGGAGGCCGGGACGGGGGGGGGGCGGGGGAGGCCCGGCGGAGCGGGCCGGTGTAGGATGCTTATGGGGGGAGGATTGTGGTGGATGGGAGGAAAATTGGATGGTTTTCTGTAATCTCGCGAGTGGGGAAGGGGAGGGGGAAGAGGGGAGGGGGAGCTTGCGGCTAGGGGGTGGGGGGGAGGTCGGGCCAGGCGTGCTTGGGGTATTTGCGGCGGAGTTCCTGGCGGATGCGGGGGTAGTGGTCGCGCCAGAAGGCGGGGAGGTCGGAGGTGATCTGGACGGGGCGCTGGCTCGGCGCCAGGATGTGCACCGCCAGGGGGATGCGGCCGGAGGCGATGGGGGGAAGGGCCTGGACGCCGAAGAGTTCCTGGATGCGGGCGGCGATGTGGGGGGCGCCGTCGGTGTACTGGATTTTGACGTTGCGGCCGTTGGGAAGGGTGATGCGCTCGGGCATGTGTTTTTCCACCATGGCCTGCTGGGCCGGGGATAGCCAGGAGCGGAGGGCCGGCAGTACGGGGCGGTCCTTGACGTCCTTGGCGGAAAGGGCGCCGTGGCAGATTTGTTCGAGGATGGTGCGGCGGGCGTCTTCGTCGTAGGGGGGGATGGCCCACTCGGGCCAGGCGGCCGCAAGGGCGTTGGCGCGGGCGATCCAGCGGTCGGCGTCGCGGTTCCAGTTCTTGAGGGTGGTTTCGCCGCGGAGGACGGTGTCGGCCAGGATGCGCGCGGCGTCGTCGGGGGGCGGCTCGGCGGGGCGGGAGCCGAAGGCGAGTCCGCGGAAGAGGGTTTCTTTCGCCGCCGTGACGCGCTTGGCGGCGGGGTCCCAGCGGACGGTGAGTTGGCCGTCGAGGAAGTCGGCGGGGTACATTTCGCGGAGCCATTCTTCGCGGATGGCGGTGGCTTGTGTGAGGAGGACGCGGGAGGCGCCGTCGAGCTGGCCGATTTCGCGGATCTCGGTGGCGACGAGGAGGGGGGCGTCGCGCGCGGCGGATTCGCGGGCAAGGTCGCCGCGGCGCCCGCGGACGAGTTCGCAGCGGAGGGTTCCGCGGTCGAGGCGGCGGGCGACCTGGTCGGAGAAGCCGGCGAGGATGCAGCGGGCGAGGGCGTCGTCTTCGGGCGGGGCGGATTCGACGGGGAGGCCTTGGGCGCGGGCGATGGCGATGAAGCGGTCGCGCAGGGGCGCGGCCTGGCGGGCGGCGGCGGCGTGAATGCCGAGGCGGCGGCAGGGGACGGGGTCGAAGCGGTGTTTTTCGGCGTAGGAGAAGGCGCGCAGGAGGAGGCGGTCGTCGGAGGCGGTGGCGTCGCCGAGGAGGTCGTCGCGGGCTTCGGTGCGGTCGCGGTCGGCGCGCCGCTCGAGGATGGGGCGTCCCTGGGCGAGGGCGGCGAGGAGGGCGACGGGGCGCACGGCGCCTTCTCCGGCGGCGGCCAGCATCATGCGGGAATGGCGGGGATGCAGGGGGAAGGCGAGCATGCGGCGGCCAAGGGGGGTGATGGCGCCGGCGGCGTCCAGTGCGCCGAGGTCGCGGAGGAGCTGGAGGGCGCGGTCGGCGGCTTTTTCGGCGGGCGGGTCGAGCCAGGGGAAGGCGGAGAGGTCGTCGATGCCCTGGGCCTTGAGGGTGAGGAGGATTTCGGAGGGGTCGATGCGGAGGATTTCGGGGAGGTCGGCGGTGGCGCGGCCGTCGTGCTCGCGCTCGGACCAGAGGCGGATGCAGCGGCCGGGGGCGGTGCGTCCGGCGCGTCCGGCGCGCTGGTCGGCGGAGGCGCGGGATATGGGTTCGACCATCAGGGTGTTGATGCCGCGCCAGGGGTCGAAGCGGGCGGTGCGGGCGTATCCGGAGTCGATGACGAGGCGGATGCCGGGGATGGTTAGGGAGGTCTCGGCGACGTTGGTCGCGACGACGATCTTGGGGCCGCTGCCGGGCGCGACGGCGGCGTCCTGGTCGGCGGGGGGGAGTTCTCCGTGCAGGGGCAGGATGGCGGCGCCGCGGGCGGCGGCGGTGCGGCGGAGGGCGTCGATGGTGCGGTGGATTTCGTGGGCGCCGGGCATGAAGACGAGGACGTCGCCGTCGAGGCCGCCGTGGCGGCGGGCGTCGTCTTCGAGGGCCTGCGCGGCGAGGTCCCAGACGGGCGGGCGCGGGGGGGCGGAGGGGCGGAGGGGCGGGAGGTAGGTGATGTCGACGGGGTAGGTGCGGCCTTCGGAACGGAGGAGTTCGCAGGGGGCGAGGTAGGGTTCGAGGCGGGCGGTGTCGAGGGTCGCCGACATGACCGCGATGAGCAGGTCGGGGCGCCGGGAGCGCTGGAGGAGGAGGGCCTGCGCAAGGGTGACGTCGCCGTGGACGTGGCGTTCGTGGAATTCGTCGAGGACGACCGCGCCGACGCCGCGCAGGGAAGGGTCGTCGAGGAGGCGGCGCAGGAGGATGCCTTCGGTTTCGTAGAGGATGCGGGTGGAGGCGGAGGCGCGGGACTCGAAGCGGACGCGGTAGCCGACTTCGCCGCCGAGCTCGCAGCCGCGTTCGCGGGCGACGCGGGACGCCAGCATGCGCGCGGCGAGGCGGCGGGGCTGGATGACGACGACCTGGCCGCTTGCGGCGAGGCCGTCGTCGAGGATGTACTGGGGGATTTGGGTGGATTTGCCGGAGCCGGTCGGCGCGGTGATCACCAGGCGGCGCGAGCGGGCGGCGGCGGCGCGGAGGGCGGGGCGGATGTCGTGGATGGGGAGGAGGTCGGGCATGGCGGGGGAGGTGGGGAGGTGGGGCTGGGCGGGGGAGGTGGGGGAGGGAGGGGGAGGTGGGGGAGGGAGGGGAGCGGCCCGGCGGAGCGGGCCGAAGCTAAACTCCTACATGGGAGAGGTGGGGAGGGCTCAGGGGGCGGAGGGGGCGGAGGTGGGGGGGAGGTAGCCGGTGGAGAGGGCTCCGGAGATGATTTGGAGTTGGATGGTGGAGAGGTCGGAGATGATGTCTTCGGGGAATTGGGTTTCGTAGGCGCGGAGGGGGGCCAGGGCGACGCCGTGGTTCGCCAGGGTGCCTTCGTAGCGGGTGCCGCCCCAGAATTGGTTCTCGACGACGCCCGCGACGGAGTTGGCCAGGGCGCGGTCCATGCGTTTGAGGCAGGAGGTCAGGATGCAGTCCTGGTAGTCGGGAAGGGCGTCGTATTGGTCGGTGTCGACGCCGATCGCCCATTTGCCGGCGTCGGCCGCCGCCGCGATGATGCCTTCGCCGCTGTGGCCGGCCGCGCCGAAGAGGACGTCGGCGCCGTCGGCGAGGAGGCGCTCGGCGACGCGGCGGCCGCGGGCGGGATCGGTGAAGCTGCCGACGTAGGCGGTGTGGCAGGCGACGGTACGGGCGCGGGTCTCGTTGTAGTAGTCGACGCCCGCGCGGAAGCCGGCAATGAAGGGTTCGACGCTGGAGACGTCCTTGCCGCCGATGCAGGCAACGGCCGGGTCTTCGGGGTCGCGCAGGTCGGCCCACGCGGCCGCGAGGAAGCCCGCGGGGAAGGCGCACTGGTCGACGCGGAAGGTGAGGAGGAGGAGGTTGGGGGGGATGTCGTCGAGGACGCCGTCGACGGAGATGAAGCGGGTGCGGGGGTAGCGGCGGGCGACTTCGTCGAGGGCTTTGCCCATGAAGTAGCCGACGCCGACGACGAGGCGGTAGTTGCGCTCGGCAAAGGCCGCAAGGGGTTTGCCGAAGGGGGCTTCGCCCGTGGTTTCGTAGAATTGGACGTAGAGGGGCAGGCCGTGCGCGAGGAGGGCTTCGAGGCCTTCGCGGCAGCTCTGGTTGAAGGAGTGGTCGTTGAAGGTGCCGCCGTCGGAGAGCATGGCGATGCGGAGGGTGGGGGTGGAGGGGGCGGGTTCGGCGGGGGCGGGGGAGGGGAGGGAGAGTGACAACAGGGCCGACAGGGAGAGCAGGGACAACCGGGACAACAGGGACGGATGGGACATGGGGGGGCTCCTGGGGGTTAGAGGGCTGGAGGTTGGGTGGGGGTGGGGGACGCGTGCAACGCGCAGTACTCCCCCCGGCGCTGAAGCGCCACCCCCCTCTCGGAGGGGGGCGCGGCCTGCGGCCGCGGCTGGAAGGGGCAAATGGCTTGTGGCCGATTGCAGGGGTGGCTGGTGGAAGGGGAGGGCATTGGTCAGCGGGGGAGCCAGAGGAGGTCGAGGGATTGGAGGATGAGGTCGGAGGGTCGGGGGGCGATGGGGCAGGGGGTGATTTCGGGGGGGGAGGAGTATTCGGATTCGAGGGCGGCGACTTGGTCGTCGTAGTCGGCTTGGACGCGGTCGAGTTCGTCCTGGATGGCTTGGAGTTTGTCTTTGGCGTGCTGGATGTCGAGGGCTTCTTTCTGGGACCGGGACATGGAGCCGATGGTGGTTTTGGCGCGGCCGGCGCCGGAGGTGATGGAGCCTTTCCCGCCAAGGAAGCCGACGAGGCTCAGGAGGAAGGTGCCGATGGTGGCCAGGAAGTTCCAGCGCTGGGCCTTGAGTTGGGCTTCTTCGGTCTCGACGCGGGCTTGGGCGGTCTGTTGCTGGGTCTTGAGGCGGCGGAGGACGATGTTGTGTTTGTCGGTGAGTTTTTTGAGGGCGGCGTCTTTGCGGGCGCCGCGACCGTCCTGGGCGCGCGCGAGGAAGTCTTCGCGGGTTTCGCCGGGCGTGGAGGCGAGTTTTTCGCCGGGGGCGGTGTAGATGGTCAGGATGCCGGCAAGGCGCAGCTGGGATTTGAGGAGGCGCTCGATCTTGGGGCGCTGTTTGGGGTCGGAGAGGGCGGGGGCGGGGGTGCCGGGGGGGAGGGTGGGTTCGGCGTCGTCGAAGGTGCCGTCTTCGGGGATGGGGGCGAGGTCGTCCCAGAGGGGGTTGCCGTCGGGGGCGATGGGGGCGGCGTAGGCGGCGGTGGCCCAGTGGTCGAGGAGGTGTTTGGCGGAGACGTAGTGGAGGCGGACGCGGGCGCGGAGGTAGGGGGTGCCGGCGGGGGTGGCCGCAGGCGGGCCGCCTGCGCCCCCAGTGGGTAGGACGGGGGATGCGGCCGACGGGGCGGCCGCGGCCAGACTGGGGATGCTGCCGGAGGGTGGCTGGGAGGCGATGGCGGAGGCTGGGGCGGGGGCCGGGGCGGGGTGCGGCTTTTTGCGGGCCATGAGGCGGGTGATTTCGGCGGGGGAGAGGGGGCCGCGGAGGTAGGACATGCACCAGCGGGATTCGAAGAGGACGGGGGCGTCGTCGTGGGCGTTGCGCATCATGAAGACGCGCTGTTTGAGGTTCGCCATGAGGCGGTCGAGGGTGGCCCGGTCGAGGCCTTCGCCCGCGACGGCCGAGGTCAGGCCTTCGATGACGCGCATTTTGTCGCGCTCGGTCTGGAGGCGCCCGATGAACCAGGTGCCGGTGTTGGCGAGGCCGCGGTAGTCGAGGTCGACGGGGTTCTGGGTCGCCAGGACGATGCCCAGGCCGTAGGCGCGCGCCTGCTTGAGGAGGGTCAGCATGGGGGCCTTGGAGGGCGGGTTGGCGTTGGGCGGGAAGTAGCCGAAGATTTCGTCCATGTAGAGGATGGCCCGCAGGGAGGAGGTGCCGGATTGGCGGCGCGCCCAGGCGAGGACTTCGTTGAGCAGGACGGTCACGAAGAACATGCGCTCGGCGTCCTGGAGGTGGGAGATGGAAAGGATGGTGACGCGGGGGCGGCCGTCGGGGGTGCGGAGGAGGCGGGCGATGTCCAGGGGTTCGCCTTCGGTCCACGCGGCGAAGGAGGGGGACGCCATGAGGTTGTTCAGGCGCATGGCCAGGGCGAAGCGGTCCTTGGCCGGGAAGAAGGATTCGAGGGGCAGGACGCCGATGCGGTCGAGTCCGGGTTCCTGGATGGCCTGGATGAGGCGGGCGAGGTCGATGGAGCGGCCGGCGCGCCAGTCGCGGTCGACGATGGCGGACAGGAGGATGTGTTCGCGGGACTGGACGGGGTCGGCGTCGATGCCAGCCAGGGCGAGTACGCCGGAGACGGCCGCGGAGACGCGGTCGCGCATGGCGGCGGGGTCGTCGGCGAAGCCCGGCGGCGGGGCGTCGAGGGAGGAGAGGAGGGAGAGGGGCAGGCCGGTCTTGGCGCCGGGGGTGTAGATGCTGAAGTCGGCGGCGGCGCGCAGGCGCGCGATGCGGTCGCCGTCTTCGCCCCACGCGGCCAGGCCCTTGCGCCAGGTGGCGGCGGTCTTTTCGGCGCCCTGCTCGGGGGTGAGGCCTTTGCGGGCGAGTTCGTCGGCGTCGAGCCAGGGGCGGAAGTCGTCGGGGTCGAGGTCGGGGAAGGTCAGCAGGAGGTTGGAAAGGTCGCCCTTGGGGTCGATGAGGATGACGGGCACGCCGTCGAGGGCCGCTTCTTCGACGAGGGTGATGCCCAGGCCGGTCTTGCCGGAGCCAGTCATGCCGACGCACACGGCGTGGGTGGTCAGGTCTTTGGCGGGGTAGACGAGGGGGGCGTCGGTGGTGGTCTGGCCGGAGGGGTCGCGGAGGCGGCCGAGGTAGAAGGCGCCGGGGAGTTCGAAGTCGGTGGGGGTGGTGCTCATGGGGGATTCCGGGATTTCGGGATTTCGGGTTTTCGGGGGGGGGCGGAGGGCCGGGATTCCGGGATTCCGGGACTCCGGGGTGGAAAGGAAAAGCGCCGCGCGGGGGGCGCGGCGCGCGGGGGTCAGCCTTTCTTGGCGGCGGCTTCGCGGCGGTCGAGAACGCGGCGGAGGGCGTCCCAGATTTTTTCGTAGCCGGTGCAGCGGCAGAGGTTGCCGTCCATGTATTCCTTGACGAGGTCGTCGGGGTAGGTGGATTCGGCTTCCATGAGGGCGGTGGCGCTCATGACCATGCCCGGGATGCAGTAACCGCACTGGACGGCGCCGCCGTCGATGAGTTCCTGCTGGAATTCGGAGGGTTTGTCGAGCGTGCCGGCGCCTTCGATGGTGCGGATGTCGCGGCCCTCGGCCTGCATGGAGTAGAGGAGGCAGGCGTATATTGCGCGACCGTCCATGATGACGGTGCATGCGCCGCAGGTGCCCTGGCCGCAGCCGAATTTGGTCCCGCGGTAGCCGTTGCGGCGGAGGAGGTCGAGGAGTTTTTCGTCGGGACGCGTCGCAAAGGTGCGCGTCTCGCCGTTGAGGGTGAAGGTGACGGCAGGTTGGGGTGCGGTCTGGTTCATCATTCGGCCCTTTCGAGTGCGTGGCGGGCGGCGTCGGCCAGCGCGTCGGCGATGGACACTTCCGCCAGGTGCTTGGAGTATTCGGCGGTCATGCCTTCCTTGCCGCGCCAGGGGGCGTCGGCCTTGGAGGCGGCTTCGAGGAAGAGCGCTTCGTTGGGTTCCTTGCCGAGGAGCGCGTCCTCGACTTCGGGGAGGCGCCGCGGGAAGGGGATCGCGCTGCCCGCCGCGACGCGCGCCGCGCGGATGGCGCCGCTCGCCGGGTCGAGCTTGAGGACCGCCGCGACGGTCACCATGCTGAAGGCGGCCGCGGTGCGGACGATCTTGACCGAGCCGTAGCCTTCGTGGGCCAGGAGGGCCGGGACGCGGACGGAGGTCAGGATCTTGCCTCCGAGGAAGCGGCGGGCGGGCTGCTCGGCGAAGTATTCGTCGGCGGAAGGGGTCTCTTCGGGAGCGTCGGGGCCGGCGTAGATGCGCATGGACGCATCCATCGCGAGGAGGGCGACCGGCATGTCGGCCCAGGGGAAGACGCGGGCGATGTTGCCGCCGATGGTCGAGACGTTGCGGATCTGGTGGGTCGCGATGCGGCGGCAGATTTCGTGCATGGCCCAGCGGGGGGCGCGGTAGCGCTGGATGTCGGCGAGGGGGGTGGTCGCGCCGATGACGTAGCCGCCGTCCTCCGCGCGGATGCCGGAAAGGCCGAGGCGGGTGATGTCCACCGCCGTGACGGGGGTGTGGTCCTGCATGAAATGGAGGGCGGTGCCGCCGGCGAGGATCATGCCGCGGGGGCCGAGGTCGCGCAGTTGGCCGTAGGCCGCGGGCAGCGAGGCGGGCCGCAGGAATTCACATAGCTTCATGGATGACGCTCCTTGTGGATGGATGTTGCATGCACAAGAGACACTATGGCCGATTCGGGGCCGCGCGGAAAGCCAAAAATCGCGGGCGGCGGCAAGGAAAAACGGGGGCCGGGGCGGGGCGGGCCGGCCGGGGCGGCTTGGCGGGGCTACATCTGCTTGAGGCGGGCGAGGACGGCCTTGAGGTCGGTCCAGACTTTGCCTTTTTCGGCCGGGTTGCGCAGGAGGTAGGCGGGGTGGAAGGTGAGCATCACGGGGATGCCTTCGAATTCGCGCCAGGTGCCGCGGATGCGCGTGATGCCCGTCTGGTCGCCGGTGAGGCCCTTCACGGCCGTGGAGCCGAGGCATACGATGAGCTTGGGGCGGATGACCGCGATCTGGCGCTTGAGGTAGGGCATGCACCAGGCCATCTCCTGCGGGGTCGGGGTGCGGTTCCCCGGGGGACGGCACTTGACGATGTTGCCGATGAAGACTTGTTCGCGGGTGTAGCCCATGGCGGCGATCATCTTGGTGAGGAGCTGTCCGGCGCGGCCGACGAAGGCGAGGCCCTGGGCGTCTTCGTCCGCGCCGGGGCCTTCGCCGACGAACATGATGTCGGGATGGAGGGGGCCCTGCCCGGGGACGGTGTTGTGGCGGGTGGGGGCGAGGGGGCAGGCTTCGCAGGAGGCGATGGTTGAGGCCAGACTTTCGAGGGTGTCGGGATGGCCTTCGGGGGCGCGGGAGGGGATGG
>JAFYAC010000127.1 GCA_017540905.1 Kiritimatiellia bacterium
AGTTTGCCGGCGTGGATGCCGCGGTCGCGCGCGGCCGGGCCCGCCTGCAGGATGAAGGCCACTTTCCCGGCGTCGCGGGCGGCCAGCAGGACCACGCCGTCGGGGTGGGTCTCGCGGAGGCTGTCGGCCAGGGCGCGGAGTGGGTCGGCGGGCAGGTCGCCGGCGTCGGCGATGAGGACCGGGATGCCCGCGATGTCGGTGAACTGTCCGGCAAGGGCGGCGCCGCGCTCGAGGGCGGCTTTCTCGGCGGCGGCCTTGAGGTCCTTCTCGAGTTTCTGGACCTGCGCGGCGAGGGCTTCGACGCGCGCGGGGACTTCGGCGGGGGATACGGAGAGGCGCGCGGCGACCGAGGCCAGGGCGTCGTGTTCGGCGAGGGTGTGGTCGGCGGCGGCGGGGCCGGTCTGGGCTTCGATGCGCCGCACGCCGGCCGCGACGGAGGATTCGGCCAGGATCCGGAAGGCGCCGATGTCGCCGGTGCGCGCGGCGTGGGTGCCGCCGCAGAGTTCCTTGGAGATGCCGGCGACGTCGACGACGCGCACGATGTCGCCGTATTTTTCGTCGAAGACGGCGACGATGCCGCTGCCGGGGACTTCCTTGAGCGGGATTTCGTAGGTGCGGACTTCGGCGTTGGCGCAGATGTAGTCCGCGACGGTGCGCTCGACGGCCGCCAGCTGGTCGCGGGTCAGGGCGTCGGAGCCGGTGAAGTCGAAGCGCAGGCGGTCGGGCGCGACGTAGGAGCCCGCCTGCCGGATGGAGCTGGTGCCGACGACTTGCTTGAGCGCGGCGTTGAGCAGGTGGGTCGCGGTGTGGTTGCGCCGGAGGGCGGCGCGGCGGGCGGCGTCGACGGCGGCGTGGACCCAGTCGCCGGGACGCAGGGTGCCGGCGGCGAGCTTGCCGCGGTGCAGGAGGATGCCCTGGGCGGGCTTGCGGGTGTCGGCGACGTCGAAGCGCAGGGCGCCGTCGGCGGAGACGATGGTGCCGGTGTCGCCGACCTGGCCGCCGGATTCGCCGTAGAAGGGGGTCTTGGTGAGCAGCAGGTCGGCGGATTCGCCGGCGGCGAGGGCGTCGGCCGGTTTGCCGTCCTTGAGGATGGCGAGGACCTGGGCGTCGGCCTCGAGCCCGCCGTAGCCGGTGAATTCGCTGGAGAGGCCGCGCTCGACGAGCGCCGCCACGACGTCGTTGTCCTGCGCGGTGCGGTCCTTGCGGGCGCCGCGGGCGCGGTCGCGCTGTTCCTGCATGAAGCGCTCGAACGCCGGCGCGTCCACGGTCAGCCCCTGCTCGGCCGCCATCAGCGCGGAGAGGTCCGCGGGGAACCCGTAGGTGTCGTAGAGCTTGAAGACTTCCTCGCCGGGGAAAGTGGTCTTGCCTTCGGCGCGCAGGCGGGCGACGATTTCGTCGAAGAGCGCGATGCCGCGGTCGAGGGTCGCCGCGAAGGATTCCTCCTCGCTGCGCAGCGCGCGCAGGATTTCCGCGCGGCGGGCGGCCAGCTCGGGGAAGACGGGCGCCATCTGCGCCTCCAGCGTCGGGAACAGGTCGCACAGGAAGGGGCGCGAGAAGCCGAGCTTGCGGCCGTAGCGGGCGGCGCGGCGGAGGAGGCGGCGCAGGACGTAGCCGCGGCCGTCGTTGGAGGGCATCACGCCGTCGGCGATCGCGAAGGAGAGCGTCCGCAGGTGGTCCGCCACCACGCGCATCGCGACGGCCTCCTCCGTGCCGTCCGCGTACGGCTTGCCGCAGAGGCGCGAGACGGCGCCGATGAGCGGCGCGAAGACGTCCGTGTCGTAGTTCGACTTCTTGCCTTGCAGCACCGCGCACACGCGCTCGAAGCCCATCCCCGTGTCCACGCACTTCGAGGGCAGCGGATCGAGCGAGCCGTCGCTCTTGCGGTTGTACTGCATGAAGACCAGGTTCCAGATCTCGATCACCTCCGGCGTCCCGGCGTTGACCATCTCGGGCGTGCAGCCGTTTTCCGTGTTGTCGAGATGGATTTCGCTGCACGGGCCGCAGGGGCCCGTCTCGCCCATTTCCCAGAAATTGTCCTTCTTGCCGAAGCGCAGGATGTGCGCCGGGTCGATGTCCGTGACCGTGCGCCAGAGCTCGGCCGCCTCGTCGTCGTCGGTGTACACCGTGGCCCAGAGGCGGGGCTTCGGGAGCTTCCATACTTCGGTGAGCAGCTCCCAGGCCCAGGAGATGGCCTCCTTCTTGTAGTAGTCGCCGAACGACCAGTTGCCGAGCATCTCGAAGAACGTGTGGTGGTACGTGTCGCGTCCGACCTCCTCGAGATCGTTGTGCTTGCCGGAGACGCGGATGCACTTCTGCGTGTCGGCGACGCGGCCGTGGGAAGGCTTGCGGGCGCCGAGGAAGATTTCCTTGAACTGGTTCATCCCCGCGTTGGCGAACAGGAGGGTGGGGTCGGCCGGCAATACCACGGGCGAAGACGGCACGATCTCGTGCCCCTTGCCGCGGAAGAAGTCGAGGAAGGACTGTCGGATTTCGTTGGATGTCATCATGGCGTGCACTCCTTGTGGAAAATCCCGTCCATTCTCCCAAAGCCCCGCGAAAAGGCGAGATAAAAAGCCCCCGGCCCGCCGCCCGCCCGCCGGCCCGCCGCCCAACCCCGGTTTTTCCAATGATTGGAAACATTTTTTCCAATGGTTGGAAAATTCCGCCCGATTTTTCCAACGATTGGAAAAATATTTCGCCGGTTTTCCAATGATTGGAAAAAACTTTTCCAATGGTTGGAAAACTTCCAATCCGCGGCGAAATACCTCCCCCCGGGACACCTCACTCGTAGGATTCGAACACCATGCGGGTGTCCCCGTCCGGACCGTATACGATATCGATGGGACACATCGGCAATCCGAACACCCGGTACTGGATGCAGTATTCGCCGTCCTGCAGCTCGTAGTAGTGCCCCCACAAGGATTCCTTCATTTCGATGGGGCGCGAGGTGCAGTACCACAGGCGCCGGTCCACCGTCTCGCGCGTCTCCTTCGGCGGCATTGTTTTGGTGATCCAGTCCGAGGTCCATATTGCCACTCCATAGGGCATTGCGATGAAAATGCCCAGCGTCATCCACCACATCGGAACCGCCAGTACGACTGCGGCCACCACCCGGAGGGTCCATTGGGTTGCGCGTTTCATGGCGTGGCATTCATCGCCGTCAGGAACATCGCCCAGCCGATGGCCCCCAGCAGCAGGTACGCCGCCAAGACCCAACCCACGGCCTTGGCCAGCCGAGGGCGCCGGAGGCGGACCGTCCAGGCCCATACGCCCAGGACGCCCAAGGCCAAGCCCAGCAACATCGGTCCCCCAATGCCTGCCAACTCCTGCCATGAAACATCGCTCATGGAAAGAGAGCATGCCCGAACGGAGGCGGTGCGTCAAAGTCAAAGTGCGTTTGGCTTGCCCCCAAAAAAACTCGCTGTTCGAGCGTGTTCCACAAAACGCGCGGCTCTGTCTTGCCCCCCCACCATTCGCTGCCCACGCTTGCCCCCCCAAAAAAAAGCAAAGCCCCCCGGGCTGAAATCCTTTTACGCTTCTGCATCTCCTCTGCAACCAGCACCGCCTCCCCCTCGAATCAGCCGGCGTCCACACACTTTTGCAATCACATGAAAACCGCTGTATTCCTGCGCATTCGTTTCATCTTCCCCTCCATGAAACACGCGCTTTTCTCGGCGGCAAACCCGGTTCATCCACCTCCTCTCCGGGGCGTCCCATGATGGCCAAACGGAATCTGGGAGGTGCGGCTTTCAGCCGCGCCATGGACTTGGACCTGTGGCGCGGCTGAACGCCGCACCTCCTGTCTGTCGGACACAGTGTTTTTGAACCGCTCCAGCGGCGGGGCCGTTGGATGCGAGCCGGAACGGAGGAGGTCCATCCGCTTCCGGCAGAACCCGCTCGTGGGGCGCGGAGCGGAGATGGATGGGACGGCAGGCCGGTCGGGTGCGAAGAGGGCGCTCAGTCGGCCGTGGCGTTGGCGAACCAGCGGAGGAAGCGGTCGCGGTGGGCGGCGAGCTTCGGCGGCAGGTCTTTTTCGCGGAGGAAGCGGGCGAAAGCGCTTGCCGTCGCGTCCAGTCGGGTTGGATCCGCGTTCACCGTGTAGTCGCCGAGGACCACCGATTGACAGTG